>USOC01000262.1 GCA_900556245.1 uncultured Prevotellaceae bacterium | reverse complement strand
CATCACGACAGAACCGGGGACTTATACCGTCCGTTTTGATATCAACAACGCGACGTTTGTGTTGACTCCCGTGACCGACAGTGTCGAAGCATTAGACGGGGCATCGGTCAGCATTGTTGGCGGTGAGGGCGAAATCCGCGTGGAAGGCGCAGGCGAAGTGGCGGTCTATACGACGGGCGGCGCATTGGTCAGCCGTGAAGCGGTAGCCACAGTACCGGCAGGACTCTATATCGTGAAGGCAGACAGTCAAGTTGTGAAAGTGATGGTTAAATAGGTCTGATAAAAAAAGAACCAATCCGTCAGTACGGAGGTTTTCATTCTCCGCACTCCTTAAAATTAGAACATAAAAAACTTAATCGAAATGAAGAAACTTACTTTAATGTTGTTGTGCGCAATGTGCGCAATGGTTGCGGCTGCGCAATCGGGAATCTATTTGCGTGGCGATGTGAACGGCTTCACCGCCGTCCCAGAATGGGAGTTTAAGGAAACCGCTGAAAAAGGTGTCTATGAGTTGAAGAACGTGGAGCTTTGGGGCGCATTCAAGATTGCAGATGAGGAATGGGGACAAACGATGAACGTCAACTATGGCGCAAGCAACGAAGCGCTTGAAATCGGCAAGTCCGCTTTTATGTGGAACGGATCCAATGACAATATCCAGATGCCTGAAAAGTGTCTTTGCGAGACCATTACGTTTGACAAGAACAAATCGACGCTGTTGATTGTCAAAGAAAACGGTGAATTGACTTATCCGGAAGCGGTCTATGTCAGAGGAAACGTGAAGGGTTTTGACTGGGACTTCCAAGACGAGACAACGAAGCTGGCGACGACTGCTGAAGAGGGCGTTTATGAAGGCAATGTGACTTTTGCATCGACAAACGGACTTGCTTACTGGCGAATTTATGATGCGCCGGGAAACAATGATGCGAACTCATGGGGAGCCGGCGGCGGCAATATGGCAGGACACAACCTGAGCGGAAATCTCTTTTGCGGAACAACCGGCTGTGTGTCGACTGCCGACGGAGAATATAAGATTCGTTTCAATATGACAGACGGCAGCTTCCAGCTTACTTTGCTTTCTGCCCCGAATCCTCTCGCCGGCAAGGAAGTCACTTTGTCAGGCGCTCCGACAGTAGGAGGCGTAAACATTACGTTAGAATCAGCAGCGTTGGCTGAAGTAGCGGGCAGCGTGTTGAAATATCAGGTCGGCGAAGAAGGACCGGCTTTGGACTATGCGGAAAAATTCATCATTACCGACGGTACGCGTGTGAAAGCATGGGTGGAAGTAGAGCAAGATGGTCAAGTGTTCAAGTCCACAGTTCTCGACAGCTATCCTTTTGTTGTGGCGATTGCTCAGGAAAAAGCGTCAGCATGGGCAGACGTGAACGTTTACTCATGGTTGCAAACAGGCGGAAGCAAATATCCTTCCGGAGCATGGCCCGGCACGAAGATGACTCAACGTCACGAGGCCAACGGCTATGTCTATAACTATTATACTTTCAACGGTACCGGCTTTAGCGCACAGGACGGTTACACTATCGACGGCGGCAAACTCAACTATATTTTCAACAATGGTTCAGAGCAGACCGACAACATTGAAAAACTGATTACATCCAAAGTCTACACTTGCTTCGACAAGAACGGGCAGGACGTGACTGAGGGAATCGGCGGCGACCTGAGCGGTGTTGAAGGAGTTGAGGAAAGCGCAGTCAGCATAACGGCAGGCAAGGGTGTGATTCGTGTGTCCGGAGCAAAGGAAGTGGCGGTCTATACGGTTGGCGGCGCTTTGGTGAGCACGGCTGCAGAGACGGCAGTTCCGTCAGGACTTTACATCGTAAAGGCAGGTAATGAAGTTGTGAAAGTTGTCGTCAGATAGCAGGCAACTTATTCATTCTGACTGATTTTGGGCGAGAGGCTGCAAATATGCTCCTCACGCCCAATTTTTTTTGTTAAAAATATTGTGTGAGACGAAATAAAGTTATATTTTTGGGGTCGATAATGAGACTAAAAATTTTGAAAAACGTAGCCTCAGAGTTAGGCAAGCAAGATTAGTAACCTAATATAAAACTGAATTAATCTTAAATTTATGGACAAATTTGCTGAACGAAGAAAATCTGCCGGTAGTGGCAGATTGATTGCGACCGCAGCGGCCGCAATGTGTCTGTTGGGCATAGGTGCAGTTGAGGCATACGCTTCACCGGCACCGCAGGTAGTAGCTACCACCAATGCTTCCCAGACAATTTCAGGAGTAGTCAAGGATTCACAAGGCACACCGATTATCGGAGCCAACGTGATGGAGAAGGGTACGACCCGCGGAATCGTCACGGATCTTGACGGAAAATTCACCTTGAAGGTAGCTCCGGGAGCTACAATTCAGATTTCCTATCTGGGCTATGAGACCCAAACACTGAAGGCATCTTCCAATATGAATGTTGTGCTTAAAGACGATAACGCACTTCTTGACGAAGTGGTTGTCGTAGGTTACGGCCAACAGAAGAAGGTGAACCTTACCGGTGCCGTTTCTGTAGTCGATGTAGACAAGGCGTTGGAAGCCCGTCCGGAAATGGACGTAGCCAAAGCGCTTCAGGGAAATATTCCGGGCTTGACCATTACGAATGCCGACGGAGGATTGAACTCGTCCGCTTCCATTCAGATTCGCGGTGTCGGGACACTGAGTAACGACGAGGTGAGCAACCCGTTGATTG
>USOC01000261.1 GCA_900556245.1 uncultured Prevotellaceae bacterium | reverse complement strand
ATGGGTACTGGCACAATCGGCTGTGCTCCCCAAAAGTCGCTTTCGGTGCGAGGGCTTGGTTCCGGCAAAGTCTACTATACGGGAACACCGCATGTGTCTGTCAACAAACTTTCCACGGTGAAAACGATTCCGCTCGATTCGGAGGCGGGAGCGCCTGAACTGGTGGAAGAAGAGCCGGCGGCGACTGAAGAAGAAACAGAAGAGGCAGAACCTCAGCCCGAACCTTCCGGCTTGCTTGACTTGATTGACAATCCTGCTCCGGCATCATCAGAACCCGACCGAGATCCGGAATACGGCAGGCCTTCGCTTCGCAGTGCGGATCCTGACGGCGAAATTTAAGCGGAGGCTGATTGATGGACGAACAGCCCGACTTGAAACTTAAGACAGCCCGAACGCTGAAGTGGAATACGGCAGACAAATTCGCCTCGCAGGTGCTTTATGCAGTCACCGGAGTGGTGCTTGCCAATCTCCTGTCGAAATCCGACTTCGGACTGGTCGGCGCCATGCTTGTGTTTCAGGCTTTTGCCTCCCTCTTTGTCGATAGTGGATTTTCCGCTGCGCTGATACAGAAGAAATCGCCGACGGAGACGGATTATTGCACGGTGCTCTATTTCAACTTGGGCATGAGTGTGGCAATCTATGCCATTCTGTGGTTTTGTGCGCCGCTGATAGCGGAGATTTTCGGCGACGGCAGGCTTGTCGGTCTGTCGCGGGCAATGTTTCTGTCGTTCATACTCAATGCGACTGCCATTGTCCAGACCAATCGTCTGATGAAGCAGATGACCGTTGCGAAGGTAGCCATCGCCAACACCGTCGGACTCGTCGTGTCGGGCGTTGTGGGCATTTGGCTGGCGGTTGCCGGCTACGGCGCATGGGCGATAGTCTGGCAGACGCTGACGCTTTCCGCCGTCAAATCGACTTTTCTGTGGCTGACTTCCGGCTGGTTGCCACGCCATCGTTTCAGCATTTCGTCGCTTCGCTCGGTGTTGGGTGTCGGCAGCGGTGTCATGTTCGGTTCTTTTCTCAACACGGTGTCGCTTAATGTCTATTCGTTTATTATCGGCGCTTACTACAATCTGGCGCAACTCGGCTGCTACACGCAAGCCGACAAATGGAGCAAAATGGGCATCTCGTCGATGTCGCAGATTCTTACTTCGTCGTTTCTTCCCGTGCTCAGCGGCGTGCAGGACGACAAGGAGCGACTGAGGCGCATTATGCGCAAAACCAACCGGTTCACGGCTTATATCGTATTTCCGGCAATGCTTCTGCTTGTCACGGGTGCGCAGCCGATTTTCCACATTCTCTTCGGTACGAAATGGGACGAGGCGATTCCATTGTTTCAGATTCTGGCGGCAAGAGGCATATTCGTGGTGCTTACATCGCTCTACAACAACTATATCCTTGCTGTAGGGAAGGCGAAATCGCTGGTTGTCTATGAGATTGTCAAAGACACTCTGATGGTTGCGGCCATTTTTGTCACAATACCGATGGGCATCACTGCGATGATATGGGGACAGTTAACCGCTTCCGCCATTTTCTACGTCTATTCTCTCTTTGCCACCGGCCGCACAGCCGGCTATCCCACTGCACAGATGGCGACCGACATCGTTCCTTATCTGCTCATCGCCGGAGCCTCCGCAGTAGCGCAATGGGGTGTATTGCACGCAATAACCAACCCATGGTTAAGCCTTTTGTCTCAGGCGGCAGTATGCGGTACCATCTATTTTGCGGCAAACCGCCTTTTCTGTCCCAAAATTCAGGACGAAGTGCTTTCTTATGCTTTGGGCCGGTTTAGACGCAAAAAGGCAGGTTAGCCGGTATCCGATTTTTCCTCTTGGCTGAAAAGTTGTAATTTTGCAGTCGAATCTTTCAGATTGGACATGAACGAAAACTGTACCATCCATCAATTGTCGAACGGCTTGCGCGTGGTCTACAGCCGCCGGGGCGGGAACGTGGCTTATTGCGGCCTGGCGGTGAACGCCGGCAGTCGTGACGAGCAGTCGTTGTTCGGTCTTGCGCATTTTGTGGAACATACCATTTTCAAAGGAACGCGCCGCCGTCGCGCATGGCATATTCTGAACCGGATGGAGCGGGTAGGCGGAGAACTGAATGCCTACACCACAAAAGAGGAAACCCTTGTCTATTCCGTTTTCCCGACGGGCAACATGGAGCGGGCCGTAGAGCTGATTGCCGACTTGGTGCAAAATTCCATTTTTCCAGAGCGGGAGCTGGAACTTGAGCGCGAGGTCGTGCTGGAAGAAATCCGTTCGTACCGCGACACGCCGTCAGAAGCTATCTACGACGATTTTGAGGATCTTGTTTTTTCCGGTAATCCACTGGGACATAATATTCTCGGGACAGAGGATACGCTGGCGCAAATCGGCACGAAGGAATGCCGCGACTATCTTTCGAATCTGTATGTGCCGGAAAATATGGTGCTGTTTGCCGTGGGTGGCATCCCTGAGGAACGAATGTTTCGTCTGGCAGAGCGCTACTTTTCGGTCATGCACCATGGGCTTGCGCGCCGACCGCGAGTGGCGGTGGAAGAGAGCAAAGAGACCTTTTCCGAGGTGCGCGACATTACTTCCCATCAAGCACACTGCCTGATTGGTCGACCGACGTTTGGTATGCACGACCGTCGCAAATATGCCCTGCTTCTGCTCAATAATCTGCTGGGCGGACCGTGCATGAATTCGCTGCTGA
>USOC01000260.1 GCA_900556245.1 uncultured Prevotellaceae bacterium | reverse complement strand
GTCTCAAGGTTCTTCGCATAATTCTGAACCGCCGGGATATATAAAATTGAAGGCAACAAAAGAATCAAGACAAACACTGCCGCAACCGTCAAAAACGCATTCCGCAACCAACTTCGTTTCTTTGGCTTTTGTTTTTCCGTTGCTGCGGACTGTTCTTCTTTTGTAAGCGCAACGCCAACCGGAACTGTCTTTTTATGCCCCTCCGGCGTAAAAACGAACCCACAAAGAGCCATTCCAAGACCGACTCCTACCGCATCCGCCAGAAAATCCAGCCAGTCGCCGGAGCGTCCGTCGACAAAACCCCATTGCAACAATTCCGTCAAGCCACCCAAGGCAACCCCCGACAAAAAGCAGCCGGCAACGCTCCGCCGACTTCTCTTCCGAAAATCAAAAAGCCACGAAAATCCCAATGCAAAAAACAGGAGGAAATGCACCACCTTGTCTGCCCCCGGAAACAAAGGAATCCTAACGTTCCCCAAAGGACGAGGGAACAGCGTAAAATAAAGCACTATGGCAATCGAAACCACAGTCAACGTATAGCGAGGTAATTTCTCCAATATCTTTTTCATCATCTTCTCTTTCTCAGAAGCTCAAAAAATTTCCACTTGCAAAAAGCAAAGCAATCACAACAAAACATCAGGACAGCCACAGTGACAAACAAAAAATCATTTTCCGGTTTGACTTTGCCGAGGCGAAGCCTGTTTTATACAAAGATAGGCATATTTTTTCAATCCTTCGGGAATTTGTGTAATTTTGTTTCCGATTAATCCACACGTCTATCGCACAATTATCCCTGCGATTTTCAGAGCCGACAACGACAACAAGACATTCACTATGAGTTCTAAAGCTAAATTTTCATCCAAAATAGGAGTCATTGCCGCCACTGTAGGTTCGGCAGTAGGGCTCGGCACAATCTGGAGATTTCCAAACGAAGTGCAGGCCAATGGCGGTTCTGCCTTTCTGATTGCCTACTTGATTTGCGTCATACTGATGGGTATTCCGGTACTGCTGGCTGAGTTCACCATCGGACGCGGCAGCCGCTCCGACACCGTCACCGCTTTCCACAAGCTGACACCCGGCAAGCCCTGGTGGATTATAGGAGCGATGGGCGTTGCCGCCCCCTATCTCATTCTGATGTACTATATCGTCGTCGCCGGATGGACTCTTGAATATTTCTGGATGTCAATTACCGGCGAACTCTTTTCCGGACTGAACGGGCCAGGCACGTCGGCCACCTCTTTTTTTCAAAACATAATGAACGACTCCATCAGCAGTGGCTGGAAACCGATATTCTGGACATCACTGATGATATTCCTCAACCTCTACATCCTGCTCCATGGCGTCAAGAAAGGCATTGAGAGAATGTCCAACCCACTGATGCCGCAGCTCTTTGTAATCCTGGTCCTGTTTTGCGCCGTGTCGCTGACACTGCCCGGAGCGATGAAAGGCGTGGAATTTTTCCTGAAGCCCGATTTCTCAAAAATGGACAGCAACGTGCTTATCAGCGCCGTAGGTCAGGCGTTCTTTTCGCTTAGTTTGGGCATGGGCATCCTCATCACCTACTCCGCCTATTTTCCGAAGGACACAAAAATGCCCCGGACAGCCGGAACAGTCTCTGCCCTTGTGTTTCTCGTCGCCATCATGACGGGACTCATCATCTTCCCGGCAATGCAATCGTTTGGCATCTCCGGCGACACTCAGGGAACCGCATTGATTTTCGTGACGATTCCCCAAATATTCCTGCAACTCCCGGCTCCTCAACTTTGGGCAATCCTGTTCTTCTTTCTTCTTGTCGTTGCCGCCCTGACCTCCACTGTTTCAGTAGCGGAAGTGCCGATTGCCTTTCTCTGCGACAAGTTCGGATTTTCTCGCAAGAAAGCCTGCTTCGCCATTCTCCTGCCGATGTTGTTGTTCTGCTCGGTCTGTTCGCTTTCACAAGGTCCTTGGGCGGGATTAACCTTGTTCGGACTCAACATATTCGGATTGCTCGACTATTTTTCGTCCAACATTCTGCTGCCAATCGTAGCCATATCGGTCTGCCTCTATGTCGGCTTTGTCCTGCCCAAACGATTTTTCTTCAATGAAATCACCAACCACGGCACGATGAAACCCCTGATGGCAAAAGTCTTCTTCCTGTTTATCCGCTTTATTGCGCCACTGCTGATTCTGACGGTACTTGTAAGCAAACTAATTGGCTGAAAAAATGGAGCGACTGACCAGAAACGAACGATACGGCATCTTGGCGACAATCATCTTTGCCTTGCTGTACCTTGCCACGCTCGCCGCCATCCGTACTTGCCGGCTGCCGGCTACTGACGACAGCGTGACCGCAAAAGCAAAAATCGAAAAATTCAAGGCAGCGACCGAAGCCTTGCAAGCCGACACGCTACCAACCAAACGACGGACAAAGAAACATCCGCAAAAGAAGCAGGACAAAGACCGCAATCCGCTCGATTATCCGGCAAACCGCCGCTGAAATGCCCCAAGCCATAAACGGATACAAATATCAACAATATTGCGGGCAAAGCTTTGAGAGAATCCAAAATTGACGTAACTTCGCATATAAGCTAAAAATTTTGGAAACAAAAAAAAAAAAGGGTTGTTATTGTATTTTGTGGGGTGGGAAATATTAACACCAAAAAGACAAAAACAAGGTCGTTATATTTTTTTTTTTATATATAAATATAAAATATTTTATTTAGAGGTTGT
>USOC01000259.1 GCA_900556245.1 uncultured Prevotellaceae bacterium | reverse complement strand
TTGAGTGCTCGGCCTGCATCGCGCTCGCCCTTCTGTTCGCCATCCACGCGATTCAAGCGATTGGCGATTTGACCGCCACCACGGTGGGAGGGTTGAACCGGGAACCCACGGATCAAGAGCTGCAGGGCGGTATTGTTACCTATGGCCTGACCAATGTGCTGTCGGCATTTTTCGGCAGCCTGCCAACAGCGACCTATTCGCAAAATGTAGGTATTGTTACTACAAATAAGGTCGTTAATCGGGTGGTTTTTGCTTTGGCCGGCGGATTTTTGCTGCTTGCGGGTCTGATTCCTAAATTTTCAGCTATTTTAACGACGATTCCGCAATGCGTGCTGGGTGGAGCGACAATCACCCTATTTTCCACCATCGCTATGACCGGCATGAAGCTGATCGCGTCCGAAACCATCACCCCCTTTCGTGTGAGGCGCACTCGGGAGCCGTCACACTCGACACAACCATCTTTCGCATAACGCCCGAGCACCTCTCCTGCAAACTTCGCACGAGCTTCGCCAAACCGCTGAGCCAGCTCCGTCACATCCATTCCTCTACGAGTGCGAAGCTTGGTCATCACCCACTCATTATAAAGCTCATTATCGGTCTCATGTTCCTCTTCAAAGGCCACCCCCTTCTGCTCAATCGCCTCCATATACCGACGCAACGACGCAGGATTATAGCGGCGCACCTTTCCATCAAAGCTATGCGCTGACGCCCCCAGACCCAAATACGGTGTAAAATCCCAATACGCAGAATTATGGCGCGACTCCCAGCCGGGCTTGCTATAGTTTGATATTTCATACTGCTCATACCCATGAGCAGCAACGACTTCAGCCATACGCTCGTACATAGCCACACACAGCTCATCCGGACAAACCGTAAAATCGCCACGGTCGCGCATTCTGGTCAGTTGCGTCCCCTCCTCATAGCTCAGACAATAAGAAGACAAATGCGGAGTGTCCAACAGCATCGCCATTTCTATAGATTTCTCCCATGACGCCATTGTCTGTCCGGGAATACCATAAATCAGATCAATACTGATATCGTCGAAACCGGCCGAACGCAAATGCCCGACAGCCCGGACAGCACCCGCCGCATCATGCCGGCGATGCAAAAATGCCAATTCCCTGTCATCAAAGCTCTGCACCCCCATACTAACTCGATTGACTCCTGTCTCTCTTACAGCCATCGCAAAGTCTCTGGTCACATCGTCGGGATTCACTTCGATTGTAACTTCCGCATCCGCAGTCATACAGGGAAAAGCGCCAAGTATTCGGCCAATGTCACCGACAGGCAATAACGACGGCGTACCTCCCCCAAAATAGACCGTCCGGACTGGCTCTTTGGCCAGCTCCCCCTCCCGTGCCTTAAACTCTTTCGTCACAAGATCAGCATAAGCGCTAAGCATCTCCTGCGAAGCTCCGACTGAAAAAAAATCACAATAGACACACTTTTTCCTACAAAAAGGAACATGCACATAAATCCCGGCCATAGTCTCTAAAAAACGCCTCTATTTGTTTAATAATTCAGAAATATGTTATCAAACATACGAATTTTCTTTTGAAATCTCCAAATTACTTTCTAATTTGCGTCTCGATTTTTACGAACTTTATTATTAACTTCTAATATTCTCTAATACATGAAAGTTTACGAGACTAACGAAATTAAGAACATCGCCCTAATCGGCAGTAAAGGATCCGGTAAAACCACACTTGCTGAAGCTATGCTTTACGAGTGTGGAGTTATAAAACGTAGAGGAACCATTGATGGAGGAAACACAGTCTGCGACTATTTTCCGGTAGAAAAGGAATACGGCTACAGCGTGTTCTCAACCCTATGCTACGCTGAGTTTCTCAACAAAAAACTCAACGTCATTGACTGTCCGGGAGGTGACGACTTTGTCGGAAATGCCATTACGGCATTGAACGTAACCGACACCGGCGTATTGCTGATTGACGCCCAATACGGCGTAGAAGTCGGCACACAAAATATTTTCCGCACTACCGACAAGGTTAAAAAGCCGGTAATCTTCGCCATAAACCAGCTCGATGGCGAAAAAGTGGATTTCGAAAACGTAATCCACCAAATGAAAGAAGTGTTCGGCAATAAAGTTGTCCTCGTACAATACCCCATCAATCCCGGAACAGGATTCAATGCGATGATTGACGTATTGTTGATGAAGATGTACTCATGGGGGCCGGAAGGTGGCGTTCCCACTATCTCTGAAATTCCTGCCGACCAAATGGAAAAAGCGACCGAACTCAACAAGATTCTGATTGAGGCAGCTGCTGAAAACGACGAAACTCTGATGGAAAAATTCTTCGATCAGGGTGTCCTGACAGAAGACGAAATGCGCGAAGGAATCCGAAAGGGACTTGCCACAAGAGGCATACTTCCGGTATTCTGCGTCAGCGCATTAAAAGATATGGGCGTACGCCGTATGATGGAATTCCTCGGCAATGTCGTGCCATTTGTCGACGATATGCCGAAACCAGAAAACAACAAGGGCGAAGAAGTGACGCCCGACAAAAACGGACCGACAAGCCTCTACGTTTTCAAGACATCCGTAGAGCCACACATCGGCGAAGTTTCCTACTTCAAAGTTATGTCTGGAACACTGAAAGCCGGCGACGACATGACCAACATGCGGACGGGCAACAAGGAGCGAATCGCACAAATATACTGCGTTTGCGGTCAGATTCGCACGCTTGTCGACGAAGTAAAGGCCGGCGACATTGCCG
>USOC01000258.1 GCA_900556245.1 uncultured Prevotellaceae bacterium | reverse complement strand
ATGAGTGCAAAGGTAAGGAAATGGGCGAGAACAAAAAAACACTTTTTTAAAAATCTGTAGTTGTCGGTTCCTGTAAAAATACAAGGCGGAATTTTCGATTGTTCCGCCTTGTGGTTTCTTTGCTAATTTGCGATAAAATTGCCTAATTGATAAGGCAGGTCTTTTTCGTAGCTGTAGGCTCTTGCAAATTGCTTTAAAAATTCAATTGTTGACTTTTTGGGTTTTTCAACGGTAGTTGTGCCGTTACGTTTGTTTTGAATGAATTGAGTAGCGTTTTTTTGCATAGGCATTCGGTTTTTGGATGTGTTACAATTTGAAAACGTAATCGGTCTTTGATTTATTATGTGTTTTGCGATATTTTTTTGAGGAAGTCAGTATTGTTGAAAAGAAAATGAGACCGAAAAAATCCGGTCTCATTTTCTTTATTTTTCAGATTGTTTTAATCAGATACCTAAGTCTTTGACGAGGCGTTCGATTTTTTTGTTTGCCATATCACGAACGTTGTCATATTCTTCTGCTGAAGCAAGCGGCTCATGGACTTCAAGATAGAACTTGATTTTAGGTTCTGTGCCGGAAGGGCGTACAGATACTTTTGTGCCATCGGCTGTGAAGTATTGAAGTACGTTGGATGTTGCCGGCATGTCAAGTTTTGAAGTTGTTCCGTTTATAACGTCGGTCATGACCAGTGTCTGGTAGTCCTTGATTGTGACAACCGGCGATCCTGCCAATTGTTTCGGCGGGTTTTCGCGGAATTGCTTCATAATGGCAACGATTTCTTCAGCGCCTGATTTGCCTTTCCTTACCAGTGATATGCCTTTTTCTTGGGAGAAGCCGTATTTGAGGTAGATGTCGAGAAGCATTTCAGTCATATTCATGCCTTTGTCTTTTGCCCAAGCTGCAATTTCTGCCATTAATGAAATTGCTGAAACGGCATCTTTGTCGCGGACAAAGTCTTCTGCCAAGAAACCGTAGCTTTCTTCGCCTCCTCCCAGATAACGGGCGACTCCTTCGTTTTTGCGCATGACATCGGCAATCCATTTGAAGCCGGTGAAGCAGTCATACATTTTAATGTTCTGTGCTTCGGCAATAGCTTTGATTGTTTCGGTTGTCACGATAGTCTTGACAATGTATTCGTTGCCTTTGAGCGTTCCTAGTTCAGTGTTGCGGGTCATCAGATAGTTCAAGAATATCATGACTATCTGGTTGCCGTTGATGAGTACATATTCACCGTTGTTGTCACGGATTACCAGACCGATACGGTCAGCATCGGGGTCGGAAGCCATCACGATTTCCGCACCTGTTTCTTTCGCTTTTGCGATGCCCATCGCCATTGCCGAGGGTTCTTCCGGGTTGGGAGATGCGACTGTCGGGAAGTCGCCACTGAGCACTTCCTGTTCAGGCACACTGATAATATTAGTGAAGCCGAAGTTGCGCAAGGATTGAGGGATGAGTTTTAGTCCAGTTCCGTGAATCGGAGTGTAGACAATCTTCATGTCATGATGCTTTTTTATTGCCTCAGGACTGAGAGACAGGGATTTTACCTTGTCGAGGAAAATCTTGTCGACATCTTCTCCAATGATTTGAATTTTCGATTTGTCTCCTTGAAATTTGATTTGGTCTACATCGGTGACTTCATTGACATATTTTATTGTGTTTACGTCGTGTGGAGCAATCATTTGGGCGCCATCGTTCCAGTATGCCTTATAGCCGTTATATTCTTTCGGGTTGTGCGATGCTGTGATGATGACTCCGCTTTGGCAGCCGAAGTGGCGGATGGCAAACGACATTTCCGGAGTGGGGCGGCAAGAGTCGAACAGGTAGACTTTAATGCCGTTCGCGGAGAATATGTCGGCAACTATTTCAGCGAATTTACGGCTGTTGTTCCGGACATCGTGGCCGACTACAACTTTGATTTCGTCGAGGTCTGCAAAAGCGACTTTCAAATAGTTGGCCAAGCCTTGTGTAGCGGCTCCGACCGTGTAGATATTCATGCGATTTGTTCCCGCTCCCATAATGCCGCGCAGTCCGCCGGTGCCGAATTCGAGGTCTTTGTAAAACGATTCGATGAGGTCGGTTTTATCTTCGTTTTCGAGCATGGCTTTGACCAGCGTTCTTGTTTCTTCGTCATATTCCGATCCGAGCCATTTGTTGGCTTTTTCGGTGACTTGTTTAAGAAGTTCGTTGTCCATAATATATATTTTAAGAATTAATTATATTTCAAATTTGAACAAATTTACTGACAATAGATGAGATTACAAAAAATAGTTCGTAATTTCGTTATTTTTCGTTGTCAGCGTACTTTTCCTGTTCTCGTTCCGCTTTCAGACGTTCTTTTCGTTTCAGCGTGAAGTGGAGCAGGATGATGACAATGAGTGAAATGCCGAATACAGAGAAGTAATACAGATATTCTCCACGGTGAAGAATCGGCAGACCGATAATGGCCATTACTACCAGATAGATAAACAGGAGTATCGGCAAATAGGTCGATTTCTTAATTTTTTTCATATTGCAGTGAGTTGATAATTTTATATTTTGATTCTGCCGGATTGAACTCTTTCGAATTCAGACGTCTGTAGATTCTGATGCAAGCCCATGCATCGATGGCTGCATAGCTCATTTGTGCTTCAGTCAGTTCTGCCGCATCCCAATTAGACAGTTGCTGACTCTTTGAGATTCGCATATCGAAGAGAATTGCATAGATTTTCTGCAAGCTTGTATTGGCAAAGTTATATGATGGGA
>USOC01000257.1 GCA_900556245.1 uncultured Prevotellaceae bacterium | reverse complement strand
GAACACAGGCTCAAATCGACGAGAAGCTCAACTTCAACGAGATAGAATTCAAAAAGGAATCGAACCGCATTAACAATTCTCACACCCGAATCATCCAAGATGAGTCTAAGGCAGAAAAGGCAGAAGCTAAGAAGGCTGCCAAGAAGGCAAAATCTGCAACAGCAGAAGAGGCTCCGATGGTAAGCACTCCGATTGAGAAGACCACTCTTGGTGACATCTCAGAACTTGCAGCTTTGAAAGAGAAGTTGGAAAAAGGAGGAAAGTAATCAATCGCAGATTATATACTGAAGAAAGCGGGTGGCTTAAATGCTGCCCGCTTTTTTGTGCGTAGTATGTCGTTTTTTACACCCGTATGTTTCATCTGTGCCATGTTTTGTATATCTTTACAAGCGAGACCAAGGGAAGGACAAATTCAAAAAATCCCTGTGTTTTTTCAATCTGCCCAAGGAGTCTGTTGAAGTAAGCATATTAACATAATATTTACAGCTATGATGAAAAACATTTTATTATGTATGACTATTCTGCCCGTGATTGCATTGTCCGGTTGCGGGGACAACGGGGAAACTCCTGCGAAAGACAGCAAGAGGAACGATTCGGACAGGACAGTAGAAATTCAGACAGTTGATACGACACCTCGTTACATTTTGTATCCGACCACGAATATGTGGACATTTATTAAATTAGACAGTCGTACGGGGCTTATGTGGCTGGTTCAATACTGTGTTAGTGACAAGCAAGACCGTTTTACTTATGATCTTAACCCCAAGGAGCTTATAGAAGAGAAGCGTTCTGCGAACGGGCGGTTTTGCCTGACTCCAACACAGAATCTTTACAATTTCATTCTTCTCGATCAAGAGGACGGGCGGACTTGGCAGGTGCAATGGTCCTTTGACAAAGAACAGCGCTTTGTCGTTCCAATCAATTTGCGTATTTAGCGGCTGTTGGAGGGAGTGGAAAATTCGGATTAACGTCAAATCAATCTTAGGGCGAGTCTGGATTTTGTACAAGTCTGTATTCAATTGGCCAGACTGCGAGAGTCGTTTTATGAAGCCAATTCCTGGGACATTTCTTTAGCGGAGGGGCTTGATTGAGACTGTTCGTACCTGGTAATATAACGAGCAATCCGTGCTGATATTTTATCGGCACGGATTGCTCGTTTAAAAGATTGAAGGCTATCTGTTTACTTGGTTTGTGTTGTTTTCTCCTGCGACGAATTGGCGGATATTCTCTACTGCAATGTCCATCAGCCGGGAACGGGCTTCCAAGGTTGCCCAGCCGATGTGCGGCGTGATGAAGCAGTTGCGGGCCGATAGCAGTGGATTGTCGGCGGTTGGCGGTTCTTTGGATAAAACGTCAGCACCGAATGCGGCAATGTCACCGCGGTTGAGAGCCTCTGCCAATTCTGCTTCGTTGACAAGCGGTCCGCGACCGGTGTTGACAAGGATTGCCGTTTTTTTCATTTTAGCAAGCGACTCTTTGCCAATCAGTCCTCTTGTTGAAGCGTTCAGAGGGCAGTGGAGACTTATAACGTCGGCCGTAGTGAGAAGATCTTCCATTGTTGCTGCGTAAATGCCCTCAGGAAGGTCGGATTGCGGCTTTGAAGTAAAAGCCAAAACTTTCATCCCGAATGCTAAGGCAATTCGGGCAGTAGCCATACCGGTGTTTCCCAGTCCGACAATGCCTATTGTCTTGCCGGACAGCTCGGTCAGAGGTGTGTCCCAGTAGCAAAAATCCGGACATGAAGTCCATTTTCCGGATGCAGTGTCTGAGGCATAGTGGCTGATTCGATTCGTGATGTTCAGAATGTGGGCAAATGCCATTTGAGCGACGGACATGGTGCTATATGCCGGAATATTGGTCACGACTATGCCTTTTGCTTTGGCGGCTTCTGTGCCGATGATGTTGTAACCGGTAGCAAGCACGCCAATGTAGCGTAGTTTGGGAAGGGCGTTGATTGTTTCAGCATTGAACGGTACTTTGTTTGTCAGCACGATTTCTGCATCAGCGGCACGCTCAAGAATAAGATTGGGGGCAGTGCGGTCGTAGACCGTCACTGTCCCCAATTTGTTCATTGCATCCCAGTTGAGGTCGCCCGGATTGACAGAAAACCCGTCTAAAATGCATATGTTCATTTGTTCGGTAGTTTATTAGAATTTGTAGGATACTCCCAAGTTGAAATAAGCGTCGTCCCAATCGTCGACGTATTGGTATTTCAGTTCAGCGCCGATGGCCCAGTGGGAGTTGATGTCGTATGCAAAACCGGCTCCGATGTTCAATCCTATCTTGTTGATGCCATCGTGCCAATCCGGGTTGCAGTGGAAGTATACGAGACCTACAACCGGATAAATCGAGAAGTTGCGGGGAAGATCAAATCGATAGCGGAAATCGGCATCGATAGTCAAGACGTTTTCGTCGTCGAAATAATAGTTGAGAGATGGAGCGAATTCGAAATTCATCGGCAATTCAGCTGTGATGCCTACGCCAAGACCGAAGTCGCTGCGAAGGTTTGCCTTCAAATCTACAGAACGGAGACCACCGGCTGATGCTGTTGCTGCAGAAATGCCGAGAATCATCATAACTAAAAACTTTTTCATAACTTTTTAAAATTAGGTTTAAAATATAAATGTGTAACAAATAATAGCTGGCAAAGTTTAGCAAGAAAAACGAGAAACCGGATTTTTTTCTTGCCAAAATTTCTGTTGGTTTATACAAAGATAAGCTAATAAAAGAGAATCTGCAAAAGAGGGC
>USOC01000256.1 GCA_900556245.1 uncultured Prevotellaceae bacterium | reverse complement strand
TTCTCTTAACTTGTTTGACATGTTACACACGTTCTTTTAATTGTTAATTACGTGTGAAGTAAATCTGTATCATGTCAGTTGCCCACATTTAAAGTGAATGTATTTGTTGGATTCATGTTTTTTTGCGAAGTTTGTTGCTTGAAAAGTAAGCTTTGAGACATGAATATGAGAAATATTGTACTGTGTATATTATATTTGTTTTTGGTGCCGATGGGAGGGTTTGCCCAATCTGAGGTCGTTGTCTTGTATCCCGATACTGAAAATAAGGATTTGGATGAAGCTGTATACCAAAAAATCTTTTTGGCCGGCACGATCGATATGGGGAAAAGTGTGGATTGGCAGAAGGCTACCTGTGACTGGTTCCGGGCGCTTCCGGAGGGACGGTATCTCTTGTTCAATCCTCGTAGGGATAAAGGGGTGAGCGGGGAAATGTCCGATTTTGAGCATCAAGTGAATTGGGAACTGGAGCATCTGGAGAAAGCCGATCTGATTATCATGAACATTCTGGCGAGCAGCAAATCCCCGATAACTTTATTGGAGATGGGGCTGTTTATGCGCTCCGGAAAGTTGCGGGTGATTTGCGAGCCCGGCTTTTACCGGTATGATAATGTGCGCTTAACTTGTGTGCGCTATGGCGTCCCATTGTATCAGAATATGGACGATTTTTTGAAAACCATGCGCTAATCTATTATTATTTGTTTAACTTTGTATAGTTTTAGGGACGGTGTGGAATCGATCCTAAGCGAATATTGTCGAACAAAATGGAAAGAATATGAAAGGTATAGTTTTAGCCGGAGGATCGGGTACCCGCTTGTATCCGATCACTAAAGGAGTTTCCAAGCAACTTCTACCTATTTATGATAAGCCGATGATTTTTTATCCGGTATCCGTGCTCATGCTGGCGGGGATACGGGAGATTCTTATTATATCGACCCCGCAGGATTTGCCGGGCTTTCGTCGTTTACTGGGCGATGGCTCCGATTATGGCGTTCGTTTTGAATATGCCGAGCAGCCTTCGCCGGACGGATTGGCGCAAGCTTTCATCATTGGAGAGCGCTTTATCGGCGATGACTCCGTTTGCTTGGTACTTGGCTATAATATCTTTAACGGACAGAGCTTTACCCTTATGTTAAAAGAGGCCGTTGACAAGGCGGAGAACGAACAAAAAGCGACCGTGTTCGGTTACTACGTAAACGATCCGGAACGCTATGGCGTGGCCGAGTTCGATGCGGATGGGAACGTCCTCAGTATCGAGGAGAAACCGAAGGAACCGAAATCGAATTACGCCGTGGTAGGATTGTATTTCTATCCGAACAAGGTGGTTGACGTGGCCAAGCAGATAAAGCCGTCCGCGCGCGGAGAACTTGAAATCACAACGGTCAATCAGAGGTTTTTGGATGACAAAGAACTCAAGGTCCAGACATTGGGACGAGGATTCGCATGGTTGGATACCGGCACTCACGATTCTTTGTCGGAAGCATCTACCTATATTGAGGTGATAGAGAAACGTCAGGGCTTGAAAGTGGCTTGTCTGGAGGGTATCGCTTATCGAAAAGGGTGGATTAGTGAGGAAAAGATGAGACAGTTGGCTCAGCCTATGCTGAAGAATCCTTATGGACAATATTTGTTGAAGGTAATTGATGAAATAGGACGAACAGGTAAAGACAATTTGGATTAGGACGAAAAATTTTACATACAGCATGAATGTCATTCAAACAGAAATTCCAGGAGTTGTGATTCTTGAACCTAAGGTGTTCCGGGATGCCCGGGGCTATTTTTTCGAGAGCTTTTCTCAACGAGCCTTTGAGGAGCAAGTGCGGAAAATCAATTTTGTGCAGGATAATGAGAGTATGTCGTCGTATGGTGTCATGCGCGGACTTCATTTCCAACGTCCGCCTTTCGCACAGAGCAAATTGGTGCGTTGTGTCAAAGGCCGAGTTCTTGATGTGGCAGTTGACATCCGCAAGGGAAGCCCGACATTCGGGCACCATGTAGCTGTGGAACTAACGGAGGACAATCATCGTCAGTTTTTTATTCCGAGGGGGTTTGCCCATGGATTTGCCGTGCTGAGCGAAACTGCCGTTTTCCAATATAAATGTGACAACTTTTATCATCCTGAAGCTGACGGTGGCATCAGCGTCAAGGATGAATCCTTGGGTATAGACTGGCAAATTCCAACGGACAAGGCTGTCCTTTCGGAGAAAGACCTTAAGCACCTTTGATTTTGACTCTCCATTTGACTATGCGATGAACCTTTATCCAGAATTTAACAGATTATGAATGTTCTTGTGACCGGCGCCAACGGGCAGTTGGGCAGCGAAATGCGAATTATTGCAAAAAACAGCAGGGATTGCTATGTCTTTACGGATGTCAATGAGGCAGAGGGTGTAGAAACCGTTTTTCTGGACATTACTGATTTGGAGTCTGTGCGAAGAATCGTGGCAGATAAGAAAATCGATGCGATTGTCAACTGTGCGGCATATACGAATGTCGACGCCGCAGAAACCAACGAGGCATTGGCAGAACGGCTTAACGCTGAAGCTCCGGAGAATTTGGCTAAGGCCATCCGGGAGGTAAACGGATTGCTTGTTCAAATCTCAACTGACTATGTATTTGGCAAGGAGCCTTATAATATTCCGTGTAAGGAAAATCAGGAAGGTACTCCGACCGGAGTCTACGGTATGACGAAACTTCATGGCGAGCAGAAGATTGCCGCTATCGGATGTAAGCATGTCATTATTCGGACGGCG
>USOC01000255.1 GCA_900556245.1 uncultured Prevotellaceae bacterium | reverse complement strand
CCTCAAAAAACAAGAGACTCAGCAACGGCGACAACAGGCAACAACCGGCACTGCCGAGCATCGCAATCAGCAGCGTCCATGCCCGAATACTGCCAACTGTGCGCCTGACCAAATCACAATCGTCCGACTCAACGGCTTCGGCAATACTCCTGACTGCACTCATCGGAATGCCGAAATTCGTTGAATCATGAAGAAGTTTGACGGCTGTATTGTAGAGCGAAACAAAACCAAGACCGGCTGGACCAACGAGGATGGCGGCTATTTTGTTTCGCACCAAAGCTGCCAGCAGGTTCAATACCTGCGTGCCTCCGAAAAATCCGGTATATTTGATGATGTGCCGGTATATAGGGTTGCCTAACTTCATTTTTTGCGGTTTCGCTTCCAAAATTACAGCTTTTCCCACTATTTCGCAAAGAGATACTCAGCATATATGAGGTCGGACAACCTAATCCGCAATCCTCCTATTCCGGAAAAGAGCCGGTTACGGCAAACACATCGACCTCCCGCTCCGACAACACATAAGATGCGAAAATGCCGACACCGCCTTCAACGTTGCTGAAATATTTCACCGGATCCGCTATGCCGATATCTATCAGTCCGCCGTGAACGCTGTCGTCATCCTTGTTGTAGAGTATGCTGACAAGATAGTCGTAATAAGCCTTTGAAATGGCATACAATTGGAATTTACGGTGCATTTTATCGAAACGGGTCAAGTCGAGTCCGGAATTCTGCACGACTTCCTTGACGACAAGCGTATGCCGCTCGCCGTCGATGCCACGGTCGGAAAAAGGCAGGCCGTAGGGCGTATAAGGCTCCCAGCCGGGAAGCGTACCATTGATTTCCTGGGCAAGCTTTTGAAATACATACTCATGCGTAAAATCACGCTGTCCCATCGGCACTCCACTGTGCAGACTGGTCGCATCATATTGCAGAAAATAATAGTTTTCCTCTCCGGGCAGGTCCGTGAAAGTGATGCGGTATGTGAAACGGTAGTCCTTGTCCCAATAAATATGAATCGGACCTTGCCGCTCTATGCGGATATCCTCAATTTCAACACGCCGTGGCACAACGTCTGTTGCCGCAACGGGGTTTCCGCGGTGCTCGGTGCGGATTTCGAGGCGTTCCCCTTCCGCCGGACGATGGGTGGAGCGATAGAGACCTTTGGCCACATCATAATCCATCCGCTCGCTCAATACGCCATCCACCCATAATTGCAGGTCAAGCCCTGCAACAGGTACCCTTCCGGAATGTTCGTCGGTGAAAAAATATGGACGTGTCGCGGAGACGCTCACCGTAGAATCCGGATTGACAAGCGAATTAAGAGTCAGCATATTGGCTATTTCTTCATCGCGATGGCTGTCGAAATCAATATCCCGATAGCAGGAAGTGAGCGACAGCAGGACGAAAAGAAACATAAAAATCGATTTTTTCATCTTCCGAAACATTTAGAATATATAAGTATAAGAAACAGACGGGACGATTGGAATCAGACTGAACGATTTAAACGTACGCTGAAAGCTGTAAGTTCCGTCGCCATTTTCAACTCGGTTAAAATGCTCTTTCTTCACCGTGAGAGGATTCATCCTGCAATAGGCATTGTAAAGTCCGACGTTCCACACAGACCGGCGGCCTTTTTTCAGCTTCTTCGTAAAGCTGACGCCAACGTCAAGCCGGTGATAGGCAGGCAGGCGCACGGAGTTTCGCTTGCCGTAATAGTCCACGCCATACTCTTCGTCGTAGTCGGGTTGCCCCACCGTTGGAGCATCCGGAAACTGACTGTCAGGCATATCATAGTTATATAGCGAAAGCGTCAGGCGGTTACCGGTCATAAACGTCCATCCGGCATTAAACTCAATGCGCTCGTTGAGCCGATAGGTCGCATTGATGTTCAGCTTGTGACGATTGTCGAATTTCGCGGGGAATTTCAGACCGTAGTTCAAATCGTCAAACTTACGCCAGTTCCACAGCAGACCATAGCCGACAGACCCGGTCAGCTTGCCGAACTCTTTGGTCAGACTGAAATCCACGCCATACGCCCAACCTTTGCCTGAGGTAAGCTTTTCGTCCCACGACAGACGGGCGTCGAGCGTCGAGACGCCTTCGCGATACTCCAGCAGATGGCGCATGTCTTTATACCATCCTTCCACAGAGAAATACATCGAAAGCGGTAAATTGCCATAGACTCCGAGCGAATACTGGTCGCTGCGCAAAGGCTTGAAATGCGTGCCGACAGGCTGCCAAAGGTCTGTCGGCAGGTTGACGTAGTTGCTCGACACCTGCTGCACCGCCTGGGTCATACGGGCATATCCGGCTTTGATGCTGTAGTTCTTCGCAAGGTTGACACGCAGCGACGCGCGTGGCTCAAGAGAAAAGTGCCGGTTGCCCTCTCCCGAATAGACCACCCCGCGCAGACCGACGTTGACCGACACCCATCGTCCGAAATCAAACGTATTGTCGACATAGGCGTATGCCTCATGGGCTCGCACATGCAGTCCCCCGTTGTCTTCACGCTTGTCGGGATTGCCGCCGCCACTCGACTCGTTCACAACGTGTTCGGGCAGATAATCATGAAAGACATATCCGCCGCCGGCATTAAGCCGATAGACTCCTCCGAAATCGCCTGCATAACCTACCGTTGCGCCCAAGTCTCCGATGCTGTTATCCGTCCGACTAAGCGAATGGCCATAGGAGGAAGCGTCATCAAGGTTGTCCTGATATTCGCGTTCCTGTTCGTAAGCCGATGAATATCCCGTATAGTAGACGGAAGCGC
>USOC01000254.1 GCA_900556245.1 uncultured Prevotellaceae bacterium | reverse complement strand
TCAAAGTCTACAACGTTGATTTCCCCGGGTTCGGACAATCTCCCGAGCCTCCGACAGTATGGGGCATCAATGACTACGCTATGTTGATGGAAGCTTTTCTAAGCAAAGAAAAAATAGAAAACCCCATACTCTTAGGCCACTCTTTTGGCGGACGGGTCGGTATCCTGCTTGCTTCACGCAACAAGACTCACAAACTGATTTTAGTGGATGCTGCCGGAATAAACCCCCGACATTCACTCAAATATTATATAAAAGTCTACTCATACAAAACAGTCAAGCACATTCTCCCCATTGTCGCCGGCAAAACAAAAGCAGAACAGCTGCTCAACCGCTATCGCAGACGCGTCGGCTCAAGCGACTACAGCAATGCTTCTGCCAGAATGAGAAGCATACTCAGCAAAGTGGTCAACGAGGATTTGCAATTCGCCATGCCGAAAATAGCCTGCCCCACCTTGCTCGTTTGGGGAGAGGCCGACACTGCGACCCCAATTGCAGATGCTAGAAAAATGGAAAAACTCATCCCTGATGCCGGACTTGTCTCGTTCCCCGGTGTCGGACACTATAGCTTTCTTGAAAATCCGTTTCAGTTCGACGCTGTCATCAACAGCTTTCTCGAAAAAGATAAAACCCTCAAATAAAAAATGGCATTGTTCGAAATTATCCTTTCCGGCATATTGGCGTCAGTCGCCGTTGTATATCTCTGTATGAACTACAAGGTCGACTTACAGATGATGCAACAGAACTCCTATCGCAACAACCGATACTTCAAATGGTGGAAAACAAACAACGACTATTGCTCAGTCAGCCGCATTGTCGATTTGATTGTTTTGTTGCTGATGCTCTCACAATTCAACAAGATTTACGTTGTCATTCCTCTATCGACAGGTATTTTAGCAGCAAAAGCGGCCATCCTCGCAAAGAAAAAATACAAGAAGCCGCTCGTATTTACCAAACGCGTATGGCGTCTTTTTATCACAATGTGCGTATTCTCTGCCATTGTAACCGCCATCGTGGCATTTTCATTTGTCTCTGATGCCAAACAAGCAATCTATGCCGGCACATCAACGCTTGTAGCCCTCAATGTCGCTTCTTGGCTCGTACTTGTCATAAGCAACCGCATCATGAAACCGGTCGAGTCCGCCATCAACAAAATGTATATTGACGACGCCCGACGATTACTGCGCCAAATGCCGGACTTGAAAATCGTAGGCATAACGGGAAGCTATGGCAAAACAAGCACAAAGCACTACCTGCATCGCATCCTAAGCGAACAATTCGACGTATTGATGACTCCAGGCAGCTTCAACACTCCGATGGGAGTTGTCCGCACCGTCAGAGAATTGATGAAACCATACAACAATGTATTCATCGTCGAAATGGGAGCCAAACAAAAAGGTGACATCCGCGAAATCTGCGATATAGTCCATCCCGAGATAGGAATTGTCACTGCCGTGGGAGAGCAGCATCTTGAATCATTCAAATCTATAGAAAACGTGCAACGCACAAAATTCGAACTCATAGATGCGCTACCGCAAAACGGATTTGCCGTCGTAAACGATGATTTCCCCTTCATAGCCAATCGGGAAATTGAAAACGTCAAGACATGCCGTTATGCAGTAAAGAATACGACCAATGCCACTTACAGAGCCACCGACATCCAATATGGCGAATTTGGCACACGCTTCACCATCATTGGAGAAAACCGGCATATTTCACTTGAAACGCGTCTTGTCGGAGAATGCAATATCTCCAATCTAATGGCAGCTGTCATTGTCGCCCTGCATCTCGGAGTAGACGAAGACAAAATCAGATTTGCGGTCAGCAAAATCGAACAAGTAGAACATCGTTTAAATATGAAACGCACACCAGCCGGTGTAACCATCATCGACGACGCTTTCAACTCAAACCCCGACGGATCAAGAATGGCACTTGACGTGCTGGCCCGGATGACTTCCGGAAGACGAATTATAGTCACACCCGGAATGATTGAACTCGGCGCAAAACAAGCAGAACTAAACCGCACTTTCGGGACACTCATAGCGAATTCATGCGATTTTGCCATTATCGTGGGTCAATATAATCGAGAGGCCATTGTTGAAGGCATTCAGCAGGCCGGCAAACTCAACGAAAATGCCGTCATTCTTGCCGAGTCATTCGCTGACGCACAACACAAACTGTCCGGACTGCTCAAAACGGGCGATACCGTCCTCTATGAAAACGACCTGCCCGACACTTTTAAATAAAACAATCAAACAAACATAATCAGAATATGAAAACAAATGTTGCTGTCTTCTTCGGAGGACGCTCTGTAGAGCATGAAATTTCCGTGATTTCAGCGTCTCAGGCCATGCACGCCATAAATCGCGACAAATATAACGTCATCCCTGTATATATTTCCAAACAAGGAAAATGGTACACAGGTGACGCTCTCCTTGAAGTAGCCAATTACCGCGACATGAATGCTCTCACCGCTAAATGCGAAGAAGTATTCATGCGACCCGAATTCGGCGACCAAAACCTTTATCGGGCAAAGAAGAAGTTGTTTGGAAACGCCATTTATTCCCCAATCGATGTCGTAATTCCCGTACTCCACGGAACAAACGGAGAAGACGGTATCTTCGAAGGTAGAATCCAGCTATGGGTACACGATGTAGAGGATGTGAAAGCAATCTGCAACAACTTGAAGAAAATACAGAACATCAAGCAGGTAAGCCGGGTAGAAGAGTAAGCAGTTACTCTTCTCTCCCATCCAGTTCTTTCTTAATAGCCAGC
>USOC01000253.1 GCA_900556245.1 uncultured Prevotellaceae bacterium | reverse complement strand
CGGCGACCGAAATGGAAACCGACGAGTTGACCCGATGTGCGGTATCGGCGCAGTTGGCGATCGCTCATCTTCAAAAGGTCGCATACTTCGTTGACTTCCAGAATAGGCATCCCGCACAGCATATTACGGTGGCGTTTCATAAAGGAGACATCCTCACGGATTTCTCGCACAATTTCCAGAATTTCTTCCATACGGTCCATAGCAGTAACTATCACGAATGATTCTGACGCAAAGATACCACAAAGGCACGGGCAATTCAGACACGTATATAATTATATATCAACGTTTTAACATTATGTCTTGATTTTCAGAAAGGTCTTATCAGGATGAGAATACACTTACCCGCTTTTATTTAAGTATATTGCCTCTTTGAGCAATCATCGGTTGGGTTCCTTTATAGATTAGGGGGGGTGCTTGAAATGACTATGTCGATATTGTAACATCGCGACGCCCCAAAACACCCGGCAAGATAGCTCTGACTCTCACCGGGCGTTAAAGGACGTACGATATTACAAAGCCATATTTTTGGCTACCACCTGCATATCCCGTAAGATTGATGATTCCAAAATCCGGGCATAGTGGCGGGTCATTTTCGTATCGGAGTGTCCGAGCATCTTGGCGACGTTTTCAATGGTCGCACCGCTTGCGAGCGTCAAGGTGGCGAACGTATGTCGCGCGGTATGCGTCGAAAGAAGTTTGCGAATGCCGCAGACATCGGCCAACTCCTTCAAATAAGCATTCATCTTTTGATTACTGCACACAGGCAATAATACACCATGCATTTGACAATAGTCATTGTCGCTGTAACGGGATAAAATCTCCTGCGCCGCACTTATTATAGGTATATTACACATACTCCCGGTTTTCTGGCGTGGCTTACGAATCCAATTCACACCATTTATGTCCACCGCAATATGTTCCGGCCGCAGTTGTTTTACATCCGAAAATGCCAGTCCTGTGAAGCAACAAAACGCGAATACGTCCCGTATCTGCGACAATCGGGGAATGTCAATCTGCTTATCGAGTAATTTTTTCAGCTCGGACTTGTCAAGAAAATCACGCTCCACCTGCTCTTTGTGAAATCGAATTCCGACATAGGGATCTGTCTTCAACCACCCTTTTGTCATGGCGATACGGGTTATCTTTTTCAGATTCTTGAGATATTGAATCGTCGTATTATGGCTGCATTTCCGCTCGGTCTTCAAAAAGAACTCATAATCTTCGATGAACTGACGGGACAATTCATCCAAATAAATATCCTCCCGACGATAGGTAGATTGCAAAAACTGTGTGATCAATTTCCTGCAGGTTTCATAACGTACAACCGTTGCCGGAGCAATGTCTATCCCCGATAGTTTTTTCTGCTTTTCATTGTGCTCAGCAAAAACTTCCAACAAAGTATGACGTTCGGGACGCTTCTTCCCCAAGTAGCGATCAAGAACAATATGAGGGGTCAATTCCAAACCCTCCAATTCGATATCACGCTGAATACGAAAAATATTAGCGGAAATAGCATCCAGATAGAGATTCAGGTCTTTACATCCACGCCCGTTTTCGACGGCTTTACCTTTGGCCGTATTCCATAAACGGGGTTCGATGGAACGTTTGATAGAAGCGTCTGCACGCTCACCATTGACAGTAATACGCAAAAAAATCGAAGCCTCGCCCGACTTGTTGAGTTTGGTCCTGCGAATATAAAACAGCAGGCCGAAAGTAGTCCTTTCCATAGACATAGGTTTTAAGTTGCAAAATTAAAATCCCAAGTGTCCAAAGGCAAGAAGTAAAACGGCGCAAGCAAATGCATATCAGAAAATTACAGCTAAATCGGTGTACTTTTTTCAGCCATATTTAGGTACACCGAATAAGACACAAGTAATCTGCTTAAAACTGCATTTTCCTGTTTGAGGCTAAAAACAAAATGCACTGTAAATGTGTATTTTACAGTGCATCGCTTTTTTATTCGTAGTACTTTGGCGGAAAGAGAGGGATTCGAACCCCCGGAGCCTCGCAGCTCAACGGTTTTCAAGACCGCCGCAATCGACCACTCTGCCATCTTTCCGGGGACAAAAGTAGCACGGATTTTCCATTCTGCCAAATCTTTATCCCGTTTATTCCCGACGGAGGGCGGCAAAGTTCCAATTCCGCACTATAATTTTTGACTTTTAGGAAAATTGCATATCTTTGCCAATAGGTTAGGAAGAGACGCAACTTTCACACTCAAATAATATGAACAAAGCGCAGTTGGTCGAGGCCATCGATCTCGTTGCTAACATTTCGAAAATCGACGCGCGCAAAGCCGTCGATGCCATTATCCGGGTGACCGTACAGTCGCTCCGCGAAGGGGAGCGTCTTACCCTCACGGGTCTCGGAACGTTCAGCGTGCAGCAGAAAGCCGCGCGCATAGGCCGCAATCCCCGCACGGGTGCGGCCGTGAAGATCCCGCCCCGCAAGGCCGTCAAATTCCGTCCGACGATCGAGCTTGAATAGTCTCCTGCGGCATTCAAAAACCTTTTCACGCATGCCCGAAATCTCACAACGCGCCGAGCTGATGCCGGCATCTCCGATACGCAAACTCGTTCCGCTGGCGGAAGCCGCCCGGTCGCGGGGAATCAGAATCTACCACCTCAACATCGGCCAGCCCGATCTGCCGTCGCCCCAGACGGGACTCGCAGCGTTGAAGAAGATCGACCGCAAAGTACTCGAATACAGCCCCAGCGACGGTTACCGGTCGCTCCGCGAAAAGCTGGCGGGCTACTACCAGCAATACCAGATCAAACTTTCGCCCGAAGAGATCATCGTCACTACGG
>USOC01000252.1 GCA_900556245.1 uncultured Prevotellaceae bacterium | reverse complement strand
TTTTGATTACGGTAGTCACTTTCGAAGCGCTGTCCTTTTCGATTATTACGAAATAGATGCCGGCGGCCAGGTCGGTCATGTCGACAGATTCTGTGTTTTCGGAAAGTGTTGAAGAGGCCAATGTGGCACCCGACAAGTCGGTTATGCGGATAGTCGCCCCTTCTGCTCCTTCAACAAAGATGCGGTCTGCGCACGGATTTGGGAAAATACTGATTTCTGTGTTTTCCAAACCGTCGATGCTTGAATTAATGTCAAATTCGACTTTGATATCTGTAGCTTCAGCAATGCGCTCCACGGTCAGCGTGTTTTCCTTGCTGCCCACAGCTTTGCCGTTGATGCTCCAGTCTTTCACGACAAAGCCTTCGTCGGGCGTTGCTTTCAACACGATGTCTTTGCCTTCTTCTACGGCGTCACCATCGGCAATGGCCTTTCCGTCGACGGTCGCTTCAATCGAGCCTTTCCCGGCAGCTACGGAGAAATTCACCTTATGGCTTTTCTGTTTTGCGGCATAGAGCGTGAAGCATTCGTTCTCTACAATTTTGTTGTCTGCTCCGTAGACGTTGACTGTCATTTCCTGACCGTTTACTTTGCAATTAAGCCAGCGTCCGTTGCGTCCGGTTCCTGTCATGTCGCCTAACTGGATATGCATCGTACCTCCGATTGCGGGCTTAAATGTGCGTCGGTCACCCGGTTCAACGAGGTATTTCCCGTCTTCTACCTGAACGCGTTCATAGGTATGTCCGTGTCCGCAGAACACGATTTGAACGCCGTGTTTCTTTAGGATGGGGTCGAACAAAGCTTGCGATCCCGGGGTGGAAGCATTCGGATAGATGGGGTAGTGGAGCGATATGACTTTCCAAGTCTTGTCGGAACGGCTCAGCACTTCATCAATCCATTTTATTTGTTCTTGTTGGATTTCCGAAGCCGATTCCGGTCCGCGGTGTTCCCAGTCGAGTTGAATGACAATCATGTTGCCGTATTCAACGGCGTAGGAGCCGGTTCCCACTTTGCGCGCGTCGTAGTTTTCCGACGGTTGAGCACAGTGGTGGCCATTGATGAATTTCACGTTGTCGGCATCGACGTTGCCCATGTATTCGTGGTTGCCATAGCCAGAGAGAATATCGATGTTTGCGAAACCAGGTTGCTGGTTGAACAGATGACCGTAGAATGAATAGAAGTCGTATCGGTCGTCGGAATCGACCACGTCACCCACATTCAGGCTGAAGAACGGCCGGCTCTCCATGCTTTCGATGGTTTGTGCGGCGGCGATATAGCGGTTCATCTCGCCGGTCGACGAGGCCTGTAAGTCGCCAAAGGCACTGAAGGAGAATTGGTCGGAAGTTGTAGTTGTTGTAAACTCAAGTGTTTTCGACCAGTTGGTGCCGTCGCCCACTTGGTAGATGTAGGTTGTGCCGGAATCGAGATTCGACAAAACGACAGCATTTCCCTTTGTGACGCCGTTGCTTGCCACGGCATTATATTCCAAAATCTTTGTTTCGCCGGAGATGGTTTTAAATGCGGCTTCTCCGTCAGCTTTTTTTGCAAACTTGATGAGAGCCTCTCCTTGGGAAAGTACCGGGTTGCACATCCATGTGATGGATTTTTGCGTCGTCGGGTCGGGAGTGGCGCCGGAACGGATATATTCGGGAGTGGCGGTCAGCAGCGGTTGGAGCGTGCGCACCAATCGTGTGTAGGTAAATGCTCCGTCTTTTTCCGCATAGATGTTGACTGCCTGTGCCTGCTCTGTAAAGTTCATTCCAGAGGCGATGCCTGCGGCGTCGGTCATGGCGGAACATACGGTTGCCGACAAGTCTTCGTTCATGGCGTAGACAGTAGCGCCGGCAATCGGATTGCCTTGCATATCGGTCACCTTCACTTCGCCCGGCATCCCGACCACACGTTTCTCGATGGTGAAATCCATTGTGGCCGCTACGTTGCGGCTGAACGCTTCGAATGGCGAGAACAGGGAAATCGAATTGTCGGCGTACACAGCTTTTGCAGAAACAGGCGAGCAGCGGAGCACGTCGGTAGGGTTGCTGTTTTTTGAAATTGTGACGTTGACAGAAGCCAGGGTGGAGGCTGTGGCTGTCGCAATGTCGTTTTGGATGTTGAGAGTCAGTTCTCCATTGCGGGGATTGTAGGCGTAAGTACTGTTTTTTGCTGATTCTGCAAAAGTCACGGCATTGTCGGCTACCGAACCGATATTGTTCAAGTGGCAGATGATTGTCAGTTCCTTGACGTCTTTCGGATTGTTGGTTGTCAGGTTCATCTTAAAAGGCGTGCCGACATAGGCTGTTTCTTCCGCTTCGATGGCAACGGTCGTGTTGCGTCCGTCAGACGCTTCGATAGTGAAAGTGCTTTCTTTTTCACTGATGTTTCCGAAGCGGTCGGCTACTTGAACTTTTGCTTTATGGACGCCATTCGACAGACTTAATCCTGTAAACGCCATACTATTGGCAGATTCGTCGACTGAAAAGCCTGCATCTCCGGCTTTGAAAACGTTGCCGTCTACTGTCAGAGAAATGCTACTGTAGTCGATTCCGCTGGCGCTATCTCCGGTGTCGGAGAATGTGGCGGCAAAATCTATCCGGCTTGTGGCAATGGTGCCGTTCAGCGCTTCGCCGTTGCCGGTGAAGGAGTGGATTGCAGGTGCGATGTGGTCTTCTTTGAACGACTTGTCGGTGATGCGGATGTTGTCGATAATCACGTGCCCGTTTACATAGTAGTTTTCCGCACTCTTCAGCACGAGGAAGCGGATGCAGTCAGGGTGGAACTCATGACCGGACGGCAGGTCGCATTCCATATATTTCCAGCCGGTCCA
>USOC01000251.1 GCA_900556245.1 uncultured Prevotellaceae bacterium | reverse complement strand
ATGGCAGGAGCGGGATTCTCCTCTTTCTTCTCGGAGATGACACATTCAGTCGTCAGGAACATTCCGGCAATGGAAGCCGCATTTTCAAGAGCCACACGTGTCACCTTGGCCGGATCAATCACGCCCGATTCAAAGAAGTTTTCATATTTATCGGTACGGGCATTATAACCGTAATCACCCTTGCCGTCCTTCACGTTTTGAACGATGATTGCCCCTTCGAGCCCTGCATTGGCAACAATCTGACGCAACGGCTCCTCAATGGCGCGTTTCACAATCTGGATACCGGTGTTTTCATCTTCATTGTCGCCCTGCAAGCCTTCAAGTGCCTCAACGCAACGGATATATGCAACACCTCCACCGGGTACGATACCTTCCGTCACTGCTGCACGAGTTGCACTCAACGCGTCGTCCACACGGTCTTTCTTTTCCTTCATTTCCACTTCCGACGGAGCGCCTACATAAAGCACAGCTACACCACCTGCCAATTTGGCAAGACGTTCGTGAAGTTTCTCACGGTCATAGTCAGATGTTGTCTTTTCAATCTGTGCCTTGATTTGGGCAACACGCTCGGCAATGAGTTCCTTGTCGCCGTTTCCGTTGACAATTGTCGTATTTTCTTTGTCTACAGTCACCTTCTCTGCTGTTCCCAGCATGTCGATAGTTGCCATGTCAAGCTTCAAGCCCTTGTCTTCTGAGATTACGACACCATGGGTCAGGATGGCTATGTCCTCAAGCATTTCCTTGCGACGGTCGCCGAAGCCCGGAGCCTTGACTGCGCAAATCTTCAGAGAACCACGGAGACGGTTCACTACCAACGTTGCCAAAGCCTCGCTGTCGACATCCTCTGCTATGATTAGCAACGGACGTCCGCTTTGTGCCGCTGCTTCAAGAATAGGAAGCATATCTTTCAATACGGAAATCTTCTTGTCGTAAATCAAGATATAAGGACTGTCCATTTCACACTCCATCTTTTCCGTATTGGTCACAAAATAGGGAGAGATATAGCCACGGTCAAACTGCATTCCTTCCACAACTTTGACAGTTGTGTCTGTTCCCTTTGCCTCTTCAATTGTGATAACTCCCTCCTTTTTCACCTTGCGCATAGCCTCGGCAATCAACTGGCCGATTTCCGCATCATTGTTGGCTGAAACGCGGGCAACGTTCTCGATTTTCTCCAAATCGTCATCTACTTCCTGCGACTGAGCCTTGATGCCTTCAACAACCTTGGCGACTGCCTTGTCGATACCACGCTTCAGGTCGATAGGATTGGCCCCGGCTGCCACGTTCTTCAAGCCAACGTTGATAATGGCTTGTGCAAGAACGGTTGCGGTAGTTGTTCCGTCTCCCGCATCATCTCCGGTCTTGGATGCGACTTCTTTCACGAGCTGGGCTCCCATGTTTTGGAACGGATCCTCCAATTCGATTTCCTTAGCCACCGAAACGCCGTCCTTGGTGATATGAGGAGCGCCAAACTTCTTTTCGATAATCACGTTACGTCCTTTCGGACCAAGTGTCACCTTGACTGCATTTGCCAATTCATCGACACCCTTCTTGAGCTCTTCGCGAGCCTTGATATTGAATTTAATTTCTTTTGCCATGATTTTCTTCTTTTATTTTATCCGAGAATTGCCAGAATGTCGCTCTGACGCATTACCAAATATTTCTTGCCTTCAAATTCCAATTCATTGCCGGAATATTTGCCGTAAAGCACTGTGTCTCCTACCTTAACGACCATTTCCTCATCTTTCGTGCCGTTACCAACAGCAACCACCTTACCCTGCAATGGTTTTTCCTTTGCAGTATCCGGAATAATGATTCCGCCGATTGTCTTTTCTTCTGCAGCTGCCGGTTCTACCAGAACGCGGTCGGCTAATGGTTTGATTGTCATAATCTATCGTTTTTATAAGTTTATATTTTCAATACTCGGTCGGGGTTGTAACCCGACATTGTTTTCTATGCACAACTCGTGCCAAAACGCTCCGCCACCCTTTTGTATGACATTTTGTCAGACAACACGACAAAATACGCCTGTCCTGCTTTTCTCTTCGGAAATAATTCTCAAACAAAGTTTCAACTTGATATTTTGTAAGTTTTTCGTCTAAAAATTTCATTTTTCATAAAAAACATTTACCTTTGTCGCTGCTCTTAACATATTTATGAACCTATAAATTCATTTTTGCCTATCGATACGACATTACTCGTTATTAAAAAACTGATTAATGGAAGATTTTAATGTGCTGACCGACGAACAGTTAGTCGATCTGTATGCTAAAGGCGAAAATGCCGCTTTTGATGTGTTGTTGCAAAGACATCAGAATCGTATTTTCTCATATATTTTCAACATCGTAAAAAACAAAGATTTGGCGGACGATCTATTCCAAGAGACTTTCGTCAAGGCGATTATGACCATCAGTCAGGGAAGGTACACCGAAAACGGAAAATTCCCGGCCTGGATTACCCGTATCGCCCACAACCTAATTATCGACCACTTCCGACAGGAAAAATCTCTGGCACAGCTCTCTTGCGACAATGACGATATAGACATACTCAACCGCAAGGAACTCAGCGAAGAAACAATAGAAGAAACAATCGTAAGAAGTCAGATTTTGGATGACGTCAGAAAACTTGTCAACGCACTGCCCTCTTTGCAAAGAGAAGTCCTCGAAATGCGCTACTACATGAATATGAGCTTCAAGGAAATCGCCGAAACGACAGGTGTCAGCATCAATACTGCTCTCGGACGCATGCGCTATGCCATCCTCAATCTCCGTCGCATCGCTGATGAAAAAAATATCATTTTGACGATTTGAGAGAAAATACCGA
>USOC01000250.1 GCA_900556245.1 uncultured Prevotellaceae bacterium | reverse complement strand
AAACAAAAAGTGTGTCGCCTTGTTCCATCTTTACGTTGCCAAATGCGTCAAGCCTGTTTTCTTTATCATAGAAGTTGGCACTGTCGCAATACATAAACATGTCTTCTTTCCGAAATTTTACGTTACCGCGAAGCACTTGGAATTCGGGATGCTTGTCGTCGAGAAACAGACTGTCGGCTTTTTCCAAAAATACTTTTCCCTTTTGGTAGCGGTCGGCAGTGGGTATGACCGGTTTGACAGCCCACGACAGGGAGGGCTCGAAAATAAGACATATCATCCAAATTGCCAAAAGGCATAAGAGCCCATTGAGAATCTTATGCCTTTTGTTGAGGTTGTTGACGTTCTTGTCGTGTTTCATACTATTCTATCGTTTGAGCCAACCGCTGTGCTGGAATTTGCAGTCGCGCCATCCGTCTTCAATATAGATATATGTTGAGTTGATTTTGTTCTCTATCCAATCGGATATGATTTTATTTTTGGCGTGTTGTTCATACATCGTTTTCATTACCTCGAAATCGTCGCGTAGAGTGGCTTTGTGACCGTCGATGCGGTTGCGCAGTTTTACAATAGCTACAATTTCCCGGTTTGTTTTGACATCCATCATAATGAATGGTTTGGAGACATCACCCACTTTCATTGTGTCAACTTGGAGTGCCACTTCGGGTGGCAATTGCGACATTTCGAAGCGGTTAGTCTGAGTCGTTTCGTTGTACATCAAGCCCTGATTGTTTCTCGTGTCTTTATCTTGGGAAAGGTAGAGGGCTGCTTCTTCAAAAGAGAATTTTTTGTCGACAATATCTGTACGCAATGAATCGAGACGTGCCAGACCATCTGTCAATTCTTTCTCCGAAACTTTCGGACGGAGCAGAATGTGCCGGGTGTTGATTTTGTCTCCTCGTTTTTCAATAAGCTGGATAATGTGGAATCCAGCATCCGTTTCGACAATTTTAGAAGCTTTTTTAGGATCTGTCAAGTTGAATGCCACGCTGGCATATTCCGATAAAAGTTCGGTACGACCTTTAAATCCGATTTCTCCACCTCTCATCGAAGAACCGTCTTCCGAGTATAGAATCGCAAGCGTGGAAAATTCAGATTCTCCGTTGTTGACACGTTGGGCATAGTCGCGAAGGCGTGATTTTACTTCGTCAATTTCTGCTTGGGGAATGACGGGTTTGATGCTAATCACCTGTACCTCCACTTGCATCGGGATGTATGGAATACTGTCCGGATCGAGATTGTCGTAGTATTTTCTTACATCAGCAGGAGTTACTTTTACGTCTTTTGTGAGATTCGATTTCACCTGTTGTACGGTGTATTGGTTTTTCATAATCTCAAGGAAAGCATCGCGCATATCGGGAATCGGTTTGCGGAAATACTCCTCCACCTTTTCCTTTGAGCCGAGCGATTCTATGAAGTAGTTGATTCGTGCGTTGACCTCTTTTAGTACGGTGGCGTCTTCAACAACGATTGTGTCTATTTCAGCTTGGTGGAGGAATAGCTTATCGATGGCAAGGCGTTCGGGAATGACGCAATAGGGGTCTCCCTGGATTGGAGTTTTTTCATATTCCATCTGGGCATATTGTTCTTCGACTTGTGACTTGTAGATTGGTTCATCACCAACTACCCAAACCACTTCTTCTGCTATGTTGTTTTGAGCGATGGCGTAGCAGCCGATTCCTATTAGCGCTATGAGTGATAGAATTTTAAATTTCACAAATTTGTAGTTTAGATTAAATGATTGTGTTATATTTAGTGCAAAGATGCTGAGAAATTGTTTTATCTCAAAACAAAATTCCGTCGAATAATACTTTCTTTAGATTGTTTAGGTATTATTTGACGATGTTTTATCCTGATTTTCCAGCGAAACAAAGGTAGCAATAAATTTTGAGACTATCTTGTATTTGAGGCATTTTCTGCCGGCCTTGTGTTTGGAAATTTTTGAAGTGAAAAATGTTTGTCCTGGGATACTATTGTCAGATGCTTTTAATGGAATTGTACATTCTGTTTGCTTTACGGTTGTGACAGAATGACAAAAGAGGTTGTGCTAAACACAACCTCTTTTGTCATTTATTGGCCGAAAAGTATTCGAATTATTTGTTTACTTGGAATTTGTTCCAGCCATCTTTTAAGAACGCTACGGTCTGACGGGCGGCGGCGATTCCGGCATTGATGTTTGCTTCCGCAGTCTGTGCCCCCATTTTCTTGGGAGTGAAGAATACGCGTGCTCCAAACTCTTCTGTCATTGCTGCCGCACAATCTGGTTTCACATCTGCAATGTAACGGATGTCTGTGCGTTCACGCAGTGCTTCGACAAGACTTTCCTCATTGATTACTTCTTTTCGGGCCGTGTTTATAAGAATTCCGTTTTTTGGCATTCTCTTGATTAATTCGGTTCCTACAGAGCCTTTTGTTTGAGGTGTAGCCGGAATATGGAGGGAAACATATTGGTTGTCACTATAGAGTTCTTCTACGGTGTGGGCTGGGATAATCCCGTCTGCAATCATTGATTCGTCGTCAACAAACGGATCAAGCGCAGAAACAGTCATGCCAAATCCTTTGGCAATGCGTGCTACGTTGCGTCCAACTTGCCCATAGGCGTGAATACCGAGACGTTTCCCTTTCAGCTCTGTTCCGGATGTGCCGTTATATTGATTACGTACCATCATAACTAGCATACCGAATACTAACTCTGCTACTGCGTTGGAGTTCTGTCCGGGTGTGTTCATCACGCAGACACCACGTTCTTTGGCTGCTGTCAAGTCGATGTTGTCTACGCCAGCACCGGCACGGACAATCACTTTGAGAGATTTTCCGGCTTCAAGCACTTCTTTG
>USOC01000249.1 GCA_900556245.1 uncultured Prevotellaceae bacterium | reverse complement strand
CAAGGCGAAAGGCTCTGTCAGCAACCACCCCAGCTACGGACTAATCATGCCTCAGACCGGCTACGGCGAACGCCAACTCTCGGAGCAAGGCAAAGTCTATGTCTATATGACCGACTTTGACGCAACTGTTTTCCACTCGACCGACGCTCTTGTTCCGGCATCGGAATACATCAGCTCGAAAGGACTGATGCTCGGCTCAACCAACGACACGACAAATCCGAAACCGATTGAAATCTCCAGATTCAACTCCGGAGCGACAGTCGACTACCAGTTCGACATTCCTTCCGACGGCGAATACACACTGATTCTTCGGGCTTCCGGAATAGGCGACCCCTCACGTTTCGACCCGACTCTCGGCGCCTATCAGGTGGACGACGACGGCAAAGAAACAGCCACTCTCTTCGCACCGACCTCTTTCAAACTGCCGAACGACGACAAGGTCTATACAGAACTGAAAATGCCGATGACCCTCAAGGCCGGCAAGCAACGCATCCGCATCAAGGACACCAATCCCTATATGCCGAGCGGCATCCGCATCAGCACGCTCTCGTTCAATCCCAATTCGGGCGTTGAATCGCTGACGACTTCGACCGGGAAAGTGGAATGTGCGATAGAAAACGGCAATTTCATCATCCGTGGCGCAGAATTGGCAAACGCTATTGTCGCAGACCTGAACGGACGCATTCTCTTCAACGGTCTGCCGGCAGACGGTATAATCACAGCCGATAATCTTGCTACAGGAGTCTACCTGCTTCGAATCACAGCAACAGACGGCTCTCAGACTACAATCAAAATAATCAAATAGAAAAAAACCACTGACAATTTAATTTTCATAGTGACATTTTTATAGTTATAAGGTTCTTTTTAAGTAGATTATGCCGGTATCACCCTGCTCCGGCAACTGAAAATGAAGGTTTGTTAATGCAGCCGCCGGAACGACGAGAGTCATTCCGGCGGCTTTATTATCCAAATTATGCCGGCTAAAGTCAACGACTGTCGGCACCCCACATCAGCTTGTTACGAAGCGTACAGGCAAAATCGTGCTCACCCCTCAAGACAACCTTGACGCAATGTCCCGCCTTACGGATTTTTAAAGAAGTCCCGACAGGTAACGACAAAGATTCCCCGTCAACGGCCAGACGAAAAGAAGAAGAGCGCTCCGAACGGATGCGAATCTGGATTTCCGCCGTATCAGGAAGAACCAACGGTCGCATCGTAAGCGAATGGGCGGCGACAGGGGAAATGACAAAACTCTGGCATGCCGGATGAAGAATCGGACCGCCGACAGAAAGATTGTAAGCCGTACTTCCGGTTGGAGTGGCAACAATCAATCCATCAGCCATATAAGTATTTAAGACAGCCCCGTCAACCTTCGTGTCCATCTGCAACATCGCAGAAGATGCGCTTTTCAGGACCGCCACCTCATTGAGCGCAAAGCGTGGCTGTGGCATAACGCTGCTATCGGCCGTCACTTCGAGCAACGTCCGCGACTCGGTACGGAAACGGTTTGCGGCAATGTCGGCAGCCATACGCCCCAACCCGTCAACCGTCACATCGGCCAAATAGCCCAGATGCCCGGTATTGACCCCAAGAATCGGAATCTCCCGGCATCCAACCCAAGCAGCCGCACGAAGGAACGTACCGTCGCCCCCGACACTCACTACCATATCTGTATTGAAATCCGGAGCTTCCACCGACCTCCCAACTGAAAATCCATGCAGTTTCTCCCTAAGATAGGCATAGAAACCCACCTCAACCGTCACCTCTGCACCACATTGACTCAATGCTCCGAACAGGTGGCTGACAGCATCGAAACGGTGGTCCTGACACAGATTGCCAAATACCGCAATTTTCATAATTTTATGTTCTTTATTCGTTCAATTAAAGACATTAATATTAAATTTGCAAGATAAATCTTCGTTACGAAAGCATTTGTCTCCCGAACGAATCATTACAAAGGTAACGAAAACATTGGCTAACACAAAAAAACGAAAAAGGGTAAATGACAAATTTAAGCGTAAACATAAACAAAGTGACCACCATCCGCAACGCCCGTGGCGGCAATGTGCCTGACGTGACTCGCGTAGCACTTGACTGCTGCGACTTCGGCGCAGACGGCATCACAGTGCATCCGCGCCCTGACGAACGCCACATAAGACGCTCCGACGTCTATCAGATTCGTCCGCTTCTGCGAAAAGAATTCAATATCGAAGGCTATCCTTCCGAAGAATTTCTCACTCTCGTAGAAAACACGAAACCGACACAGGTAACCCTCGTACCAGACGCTCCAGACGCTCTGACCTCAAGCGCAGGATGGGATGTCCGCCGGCACATTGAGCTACTGACCCAAGTGGTCGACCGGTTGAAGGAGAAAGGCATCCGCACAAGCATCTTCATCGATACCGACCCTGAAAATATCCGCTATGCGGCAAAAACCGGTGCCGACCGCGTCGAATTCTACACCGAACCGTATGCCACGGCCTATCCCAACAATCCGGAAGAAGCCGTCGCCCCCTATGTAGAGGCATCGAAAGCCGCCCACAACGCCGGATTGGGTGTCAACGCCGGCCATGACTTGAGCCTTGAGAACCTCCGCTTCTTCCATGAACGGATGCCTTATCTCGACGAAGTATCAATCGGACACGCTCTAATTTCCGACGCACTCTACTACGGACTGGAAGAAACCATACGCCGTTACCGAGACTGCCTGAAACAGACCGTCTGACACAACCTTCCGCTGCAGAAAAACGTTAATACGATAAACATTCAACAAAATAACCAATATGACACTTCTCTCATCGATTCTCACACAGGCCACCCCCGCCGCCTCCGCA
>USOC01000248.1 GCA_900556245.1 uncultured Prevotellaceae bacterium | reverse complement strand
CGGGAATGTCAACCACGAGAAATCGCGTTTCCATCCACCTGCTTGCCAATCTTATCAAGCCTCAGATGATTTCGCTCGACAACTACTTCGTCGACCGCGAACACACTCCGCTTGACGAGCATGGCGAATACGACTACGAATCGCTTTACGCCCTCGACATCGAGCAGTTCAACAAAGACCTGAACGCTCTCATCCGTGGAGAAGAAGTGGCAATGCCCACCTATGACTTCGCAACGGGGAAACGTATTTACAAAGGCAACACGCTGAAGCTCGACGACAACTCGATTCTACTGATGGAGGGAATCCACGGACTGAATCCGGAACTGACGAAAAGCATTCCCGACAAGCAGAAATTTAAAGTCTACGTCTCGGCTCTTACGACTCTGAGCATCGACAACCACAATTGGGTGCCGACTACCGACAACCGTCTGCTGCGCCGCATCATCCGCGACTTCAAATATCGGGGCATCTCGGCGCTCGACACCATCTCGCGGTGGCAAAGCGTGCGCCGCGGCGAAGAAAAATGGATTTTCCCCTATCAGGAAAACGCCGACGCCATGTTCAACTCCTCTCTGATTTTCGAATTGGGCGTAATGAAAGATTTTGCCGAACCAATTCTGAAAAAAGTGCCGCATAATGTCCCGGAATATGCCGAAGCTTCGCGTCTGCTGAGTTTTCTGAACTATTTCAGCCCCATCAGCAACCGGCAGATTCCCCCGACAAGCCTCCTCCGGGAGTTTCTTGGAGGCAGCAGCTTCAAATATTAGGAATCGGACAGAAACCAGCCGATGAGGTCTCAACGGGTTATCGCTTCATAAAAAAACAAAACCGACCGAACCGCACGACCCGGCAAAACGTTTAATCTGCATATAAAACTTCAAAACCAAAAAGACAATGAAAAAAATAATGATTGTATTGGCGTGCATCGTTGTGCTGTCTGCCGGACTGATGACTTCGCTCGCCAAAGAAAAAGTAATCGATTCCAACCAGCTCCCGCAAAAAGCGCAGACGTTCCTGAAACAGTATTTCCCGAAATCGAATGTCGTTCTCGTAAAACAAGACCGGGAACTGATTTCCCAGGACTACGACGTCACCTTCAGCGATGGAACGACCATCGAATTTGATGCCGACGGACAATGGACCGGCATCGAATCGCTCAACGAAGTTCCCGGAAGCCTGATTCCAGCACAAATCAAAACGTTCCTCAACCAGAACAACTACCTGCAGGGAGGCGTGAAAATCAAGAAAATCGGCAGGGACAGCCGTGGCTACGACGTGGAACTGACCAACGGACTTGAGTTTGAATTCGACACTCAGTTCAAACTGGTGGATATGGACAACTGACAATAAAATATTCAAGAATCGTGTTTTCGAGGCCGCACCATTAGGGGTGGCCTCGCTCGTCTTCACCTGTTTTCATCCGCGTTTGCGGCATTGGCGATTTCTGATAAAAAACGCTTTGAAAGTTCAAACTTTGTGGCAAACAGGCAAAACTAAATGTCTGTCTCCCTGCCAGCGCCTGCTGACAGCCACAGCGACAAAGCCGATGCAATGGTCAGCGACGTCCCCCCCCCATCCGCTCAGCAAGCAACGCGCAAAAGGGGCAAAACAGGATTTCCCAATGATTCGGACTAAAGCCAAATGGAAAAGCCGAGGTTCACGACAAAAATTTCCGCCAAATTAATTCATTTTCCAATAGATTTGCATAACTTTGCCTCACTGCCCGAACCGTTTTTTAACTGCACCGATTTGGGAAATGAATCTCACCTTGAAATCATATCAACCATCTAAATTAAAAATACTTATGAGACTGAAAACCCAATTTATGGCGACAATGACAATCATCTTGGCGCTGTTTGCAAACTCCTGCTCGGAAAGTCCGAAAGACCTTGTGAAACTCATCCCTGCAGAAACAAAAGGAATACTCATCGTAAAGCCCGAAACGCTGGCGCAGAAAGTCGACATCAAAAAACTGGAAAAAGGCTTTGACTTTTCAGAAAAAGAAAAGGAAAGTTTCTCCGACATGATGCAGCTTGCCACGGAAGGAGGCATCGACCTCGAGCAAATCATCTTCTTCGAATATCAGGAAAATTTCGTCGCTTCGTTCCTCATCAAAGATGAAGAAGCCTTTTCGAAGACAAATTTGATCCGCGACAACTTCACGAAGTCGGAAGTGTCCGGATTCACCTGCTATGAGATGGACGACAACAAAGAAATCAACATCCTGATTGACGGCAAGAAAGCATGGATGGTAGCGGGCGACAAATGCGACATCGACGTGGCCGCAGACAACGTCAAGACATTCCTCAGTCTCAAAGAAGAAGCTTCGATTGCCGCAAGCAAGGCTTTCAGCGAAAATATGGGACAGGGAGACGTCTGCTTCTACATGAACATGGAAGAAATCATGGACTTTGCGGAAAAAGAAGGCCTGTCGCAAAATGCCATCAACCGCGAACTGATGAAGATGGGAATCTCCGCCGACGACATCAGCCTCGACGAAATCATGGCAGCAAGAATTTTCTACACGATGGAAGTCGGAAAAGACGCCCTCACCATCAAAGGCAAGGCGACAGACAACGACGGGAAGAACATCATGGACAAGCTCGACCTGCGCAACATCGACACCGACATCCTGCGCTATCTCGACAAAAACTCCACGCTGGCCTATGCCGTAGCCCTTCCCGAACAGGCTGTCAAGATGTACAAAAAAATAATTGTCAAGGAAGCTCCGCAAATGGAAGAACTCGCGACAAAAATCTTCGACAACCTCGACGGCACCCTCGCTCTCGGACTGACGCTTTCTGAAGACTTCATCGCCTTCAAGGAACGCACCCGCTGGAA
>USOC01000247.1 GCA_900556245.1 uncultured Prevotellaceae bacterium | reverse complement strand
AGCCGGCCCGTAAATGCTTCGAAGCCGTTTGTTGTAGCGAAGCAGAAATAAGAGGGCGATAGTGACAAATATGTTTTTTGCAAATGTTGCGCCGTTTGATATAGTCAAGGCATCGCCAAAACAGCCGCAGTCGCTTACCGGGTCTGCAATCCAGATATAGGCGGTCAAAGGCAGCATGAAGGCCATGCAGGCCAATAGGAATATGACGGATGCCCGGCGGAACGACCCAAGCAGAAGCATAGCTCCCATGACAAATTCAAAGATGGGGAGCACGGCCGAAAAAAATCCGGAGAACGGCATCAGACGATTCCATTGGAACGCATTCAGATAGTCGCCTATTTTATATTCCAAGCCCCAGATGTCAATGGCCTTGACAAATCCTGAGTATATGAATATTCCTCCGACTGTCAGGCGGAGAGTCAAGATGACAGCATGGAGCAGCGTTGCCTTGTTGAAGAAGTCAAACTTCATTCCTTGTAGCTTAGTTTGATGAGTGCGAAGAGGGCATAGTTGACCATATCCATGTAGTTGGCGTCAATGCCTTCAGATATAATCGTTTTTCCGTTGTTGTCTTCGATTTGCTTGGTGCGTTGCAATTTTGAAAGAATCATATCGGTGTAGGAACTGATGCGCATCAGTCGCCACGCTTCGTCATAGTCGTGGTTTTTGGCGAGCATCAGTTGGGTAGTCTGAGTGATATAGTGGTCATAGAGTTGTTCCGCTTTTTCAGCAGGGATGTCTACGGTGTCGCTCATGCCCATTTGCAATTGGATGAGACCGATGATTCCATAGTTGACAATGCCTGCAAATTCCGGCTGGATTCCTTCGTTGACCATTGCTTCCCCTTTTGTTTCGAGCGTGCGAATACGGTTGGCTTTAATCAGTATCTGATCGGTAATTGAGGATGGCCGCATGATTCTCCATGCCGCGCCGTAATCTTTTAGTTTTTTGAGAAAAATGTCTTTGCATCCTTTGATGGCAAGGTTGAATTCTTCTTCTGTATTGTGTCGTTTAGCCATATTGAGGTGGTTTTTTAGTCGTATTGTTGAGGCCTTTTTGAGGCACTATAGTTCTAATGATTTATTGATTGATTCAATATATCCAAGCAGTTCGTCGCGACCTGCGGACTCTGTACTGGATGTGACAAACACCGGAGGAAGTTCCTCCCATTTAGAGAGCAGAGCTTTTTTATAGAGTTCCACTTTTTTTGCGCCTGCCACTTTTCCGAGTTTGTCGGCTTTTGTAAAAACGATGCTGAAAGGAATTGCGTTTTCTCCGAGCCAGTCGATGAATTCCATGTCTATTTTTTGTGGCTCATGTCGGATGTCTACAAGGACAAACAGATTGGTCATCTGCTGCCGGCCAAGAATATATCCTTCAATCATTTTCCGCAGGCCTTCACGGGCGTCTTTGCCACGGCGGGCATATCCATAGCCGGGAAGATCGACGATGTACCAGCTGTTGTTGATGAGAAAATGGTTGATCAGCATGGTTTTCCCCGGGGTCGCAGATGTCTTGGCCAGAGCTTTGCGTCCGGTCAGCATATTGATGAGCGATGATTTCCCGACGTTTGAGCGTCCGATGAACGCATACTCGGGAGTGTCGCCTTCTGGGCATTTCCGGCAATCGAAGTTGCTGATAATGAATTTAGCGTCGGTAATGATCATACTTTATTTTGTTTTGTTTAAACCAGGTGTCAGCCTCGAGTAGCTTTTCCGGTGTTCCGATATCAAACCAATTGTAGTCTTTGGGACAGGCGCATCTTATATTGAATTCTTCACATACCCCGAGATAGAAGTCGAAAATTGAGAATTTCGGAGCATTGGTGAATTTTTCCAGCCTTTCAAAAATTTTCGGAGACACAGCCTGTATGCATCCATAGGCAAGCGGATGGTATTTTCTTTTGTCATATAAGAATCCTTCCGGTCGCACTTGCCCTGTCTTAATGTTTGTCCACCCATGCAGACGATTTTCTTCGTCGCAGAGAAGATAACGCGATGTCGTGCGTTCAGCCGCCAAGAGCGAGATGTCGGCATTGTGGTGGAGGTGATTATCGTAGAAAGCCTTGAGGTCGAGGTCGGTGAGAATGTCGGCATTGTGGATTAAGAACGGTTTGTCTCCATCCAGCCATTTTCGGGCTTTTCGTATCCCACCTCCGGTGTCAAGCAGAAGGTCGCGCTCGTCGCTCACGTGGATTTCCGCTCCGAAGTTGTCGTTGCTCTTGAGAAAGTCGATGATTTGTTGCCCGAAATGGTGGACATTTACAACAATTTCATTGAAATCCGCATTGATGAGTCTTCTGACAACGTGTTCGAGCATTGGCCGCCCGTCGACTTCAACCAGCGCTTTCGGCTTGTTGTCGGTAAGCGGGCGCAGGCGTGTCCCCAATCCGGCTGCAAAAATGATTGCTTTCATCTTAGTTGTCAGAATTTTGCGTTAAATGTTTGTTCTATATTCTGTTCTCTGTGTACCAGTTCTACTTTTACGTTAAACTTTTTGTTGATATATTCAGCCATATGCTGGGCGCAATAGACTGAACGATGCTGTCCTCCTGTGCAACCGAATGAGACCATCAGGTTGGTAAAGCCCCGTTCAACGTATCGTTGCACAGAAGCTCCGACCAGCTGATAGGCGTGGTTGAGAAATTCGAGGATTTCTCCGTCTTCTTCCAAGAATTTGATGACTTCCTTGTCGAGTCCGGTGAAAGGCTTGTAGTGTTAGTATTTTCCGGGATTGTTTACAGCTCTGCAGTAGAATACATATCCGCCACCGTTGACCGAAGGGTCGTTTGGAATCGCTTTTTTGTAAGAGAAACTCATAACGCGTAAGGTGAGAGTAATCATC
>USOC01000246.1 GCA_900556245.1 uncultured Prevotellaceae bacterium | reverse complement strand
GAGGTTCCTGGCGGATTCGAACCGCCGTACACGGTTTTGCAGACCGCTGACTAAGCCACTCATCCAAGGAACCATTTACTTCCCTATTTGCGATTGCAAAGGTAGGACAAATTTCCTTACAAACCAAATTATAAAAGCACTTTTATAATTTTTTTTCACGCATTGCCTGTATTCGCCTCAATATTCCGCTCCACTTCCGACACAAATGCGCTGAAACACGACAAATTAGCAAAAGCCCGACTCGAAATTACCTGAAACGCAAACTTGCCCGACTTTTTAAACAACAATAGTTTGTCCCCGTCAATCTCCACCCGAAGAACATCATTCCAGCTCGTCTCTTGCCCACCAATGCATTTATCTTCCTCATCGTAATATTCCCGCAGAACTCCCCGCTTCGTAATTGACACACGACTTTTACGAATCGACGAAACACAATCTTCGCTCAACGCATAATAAAAATACACATAGCCAAGCATCATCGGAACAATAAGAAACAACGACATCAGACAAACATAAACAAAATTCAAACTCACCATCGACAACACTGCGAAAGGAAGCACCACAAGCGCAAACACATACCATCGGCTTCGCAAGTACACCGGAAACAGTACCCGCATATAATCTCCTGCCGATATCTTATAGATTTCACTTGACGGAGTCATGATTTTGAAGTATCAAGAAATGAGAAATACACCGCTCCAATCAACAACGCAAAAGCAACTAAATGATTCCATCGAATCGACTGCCCCTGAAACAGGAACATCGCCACCACCGTAAATACAATTAACGTAATGGCTTCTTGCATAACCTTCAGCTGAACCAACGTGAACGGACCGCCATTTCCTTCATAACCAATACGATTGGCAGGCACCTGAAATGCATATTCCGCCAATGCAATGCCCCACGAAAAAAGTATTACCACATACAACGGCCAGTTTTTGGAAACACCCATTTCTCCAAGGCGCAAATGTCCATACCACGCCAAGGTCATAAACACATTACTGATTGTCAACATGACAACCGTCATTACTGCCGAACTCATCCGATTCTTTATATTTATAGAGTTACCTATTTTTTATTCCAGAACAATGCCTTTCTCACAATAAACCTCTCGACTGATTCGAGTCAGCTGCTGACTGATACCATTTCCATCCAGACGATACAGCGCTTTTATATTCAAATATTTTTCACCCCTGTCTATAAGGCGTGAAAACACATCCTTTTTCGACAAGTTAGCCCTGTCGCATGCCGGTGCGTTTCCACCAAGTCCGCAAGCTTTCAAGTCTTCCGGCACATTTTCCATCGTAACGGGGACAACGACACCACAAGGAGGGTACCCAAGAACTGTCCACATAGTCATATCCTTGAGGTGCGACTTCCCTGCCGCCCCTACTATCGCCACAGAAGCAGAAGAGCTATAACGGGGTATAAAGTCATTGTCCACAACCCATTCAGCACTATCCTGAGCAAAATCCTTACCAATCAAAGAATGATAAAATGAACGCGACAAAACTTCTGTAAACACCGCAGGCGTAACCGACTTCGAAGCAACGTATGGAGCCAGAAGTTTCTCAGCATTCGACTCCCTCACATATCCATAGCCCTCCATCTCTCGACCTGACTTGGAATAATTTGTCCGAATAAGGTAGCCTTCCCCTGAATCCGACACATCATAGCGTCGAAACGACCAATTGTCCGTTTCAAAATAGGCAGCTCCACCTTCTGCATCAATAACACCGAAGTTAGCCTCAACGCCAAGAGGTTTTGGCATCTTTTTTAGAAGACTTTCAAAGTCAGCGACAGTGCGGCAACATCCTAAAGCAAGCGACATCACTTCTCCCTCATGATCCATCGACGAAACTGTATCATTCTTTAGATTATATGATGCTGTATTCATAATTGCGAAACCACGCTCATTCATCCCGATCCACGCTTCCCTACACAAAGTGTCGACACTATTAAATAAAGCGACATAAGGAATCTCTCCTTCACGGGCTATACGTTCAACTTTGTTATCAAGTTGCCCGGTATCACGATGCTTCCACAATATAGGACACCCGTCTTGAGTCAATTCGCCAGACACAATTGCAGATGTGCAACCAATTACATCCACAACTCCGCCCAGCGCAAGAATCGCTAAAAATAAATATCTTTTCACTTCCATAAACTTTATCTATGTCAAATAAAAACACAGGCCATCCACACTAAATGACGGAGCCTATCTCATACAAAGATAGTACGTTTATCAAAAACAGCAGAGAAAAAAGAGATTTTAAAATAAAGATATGCGGAAATTTAGGTGCTACCACCAAAATCTCCGCACATATATCGTAACTAAATAATCGAATCGTCTTAAAACTCGCTGGTAAAATGGAAGCGAATCTTCGGGAAATCAGACTGAGCCATCTGCAAGACATACCCCGAGTCCGCCAAAAAGACATCCCTGCCATCACGATCTATCGCCATAAACTGATGCTTGCGCTTCTTAAAAGCTTCTAAAGCCGCCTCGTCATCACTTTCTATCCAACAAGCTTTATACAAACTTATCGGCTCCGATCGGCATTGTGCGCCATATTCGTTCAACAAACGATACTGAATTACCTCAAACTGCTACTGCCGGACAGTAAACTGATTGACAAACAACTGTGCGACACCTTCATCCATCAACTGGTCAACACCTTTATTCAGTTGTTTTGTCTTCATCGGATCGGTATTTTCAATATACTTGAACATTTCAGGCGAGAAGCTCGGCAACCCCTTGAAGTGCAATTCTTCTCCGGAAGTAAGTGTATCTCCGATTTTAAAATTGCCGGTATCGGGGATACCAACAATATCTCCGGGATATGCCTCGT
>USOC01000245.1 GCA_900556245.1 uncultured Prevotellaceae bacterium | reverse complement strand
CAATTCATATTCCGCTGGTGTGGCGCTGACGTAGATGGTCTGGTGGGTGGCTTCCTCAAACTCATTGAATTTCAGCGGTCGGTTGTCGATGGCAGCCGGTAGCCGGAATCCGTATTCCACGAGATTCATCTTTCGAGAAAGGTCGCCCCCGTGCATCGCCCGAATCTGTGGAATCGTCACATGGCTTTCGTCGATGATTGTCAGAAAGTCATCGGGAAAATAGTCGAGCAAGCAGAATGGCCGCACGCCCGGCATACGGCCGTCGAAATAACGGGAGTAGTTCTCAATGCCTGAGCAATAGCCCACTTCTCTCATCATTTCCACATCGTATGTGACGCGTTCATATAGACGTTTTGCTTCGGTCGGTTTTCCTTCGTTGCGAAACATCTCCACCTGTTTTCCCAGATCTATTTCAATTTGTCCGATGGCAGAAGCTGTCCTTTCTTTTGTCGTGACAAAAATGTTGGCAGGAAAAATTTTGTAACCGTCGAGGTAGACCTCGGTAGTCATAGTCGATGACGTAATAGATTCAATTTCGTCTCCCCAGAAAATGATGCGAATGATGATTTCTTCGTATGCCAAATAGAGGTCGACCGTGTCTCCTTATACACGGAATTGACCTCTTCCCAACTCAATCTCATTTCTTGAGTAAAGCGAATCTACCAAATTCCGGAGAAGTACATTGCGTGAGATTTTCTGCCCGACTTTAATTTCTATGACATTTTTGTCGAAATCTTCAGGATTGCCGATTCCGTACAGGCAAGACACAGACGACACGATAATCACGTCGCGACGGCCTGACAGCAGGGCAGTAGTTGCAGCCAAACGCAAACGGTCTATTTCGTCGTTGATCATCAAGTCTTTTTCGATGTATTTGTCGACCGATGGAATATAGGCTTCCGGCTGGTAGTAGTCGTAGTAGGAGACAAAATAATGGACGGCGTTTTTCGGGAAAAAAGCCTTGAATTCCGAATAAAGCTGTGCGGCCAGGGTTTTGTTGTGTGACAGAATCAGGGTCGGGCGGTTCATGCGCTCAATGACATTTGCCATGGTGAACGTTTTTCCGGAGCCAGTCACACCGAGCAAAGTCTGGTAGTCGGCGCCACTTTGGAGTCCATTGCAGAGTTCTGCGATGGCTTGCGGCTGGTCGCCGGTCGGCTTATAGGGAGATTGAAGCGCAAAGTCCATTTCAATGTCAGTCTTTTGTCAGTTGTGTCCGTTTCAGCGTTAATACTACATTTTTGTCTTTGTCGAGCAATTCAGTCGTTTTGTCGTTCTGCCGATTGATTATTTCCACTTCTTCGAGCGCGACAAGCAGGTCTCGTTCAATGGCCGTTGTCTTTTTGTCGCAGGCTCTTCTTGTCGACGATATATCCAGAAATTGCACGAACCAATCTTTATTTCGGTCGAGTCCGATAGCCCCGTTTATTATGTTGCACCCTGTGTTTCCGTGCAGTTTTAGTTCAGGAATGTCGATGACCAATTCGATAGTCATGTCCTCTATCTCTTTGCCTTTGATTTTTTTGACAGTCCATGAGCCGGAAAGCATGTTTGCATAATGGCGCTTTGAGGTCAGCAGCAGATTCTTTGATGCGTCGAACAGTTCGAGGAAGAGTTTTCCGTTTTTTTTATGGATGTTGAAAGAAGCCGCTCTGTTGATGCTTTCCACGATGTTCGTTTCTTCCCGCAAAAAGTCGCAGTCGCGTAAGGTGGTGGTGACGTCACCAAACGAAATGCCGTTTTTCTCACGCAGCGTGTAGCTTCCGTTGATGTAGTTGCATCCCAAATTGCCATAGATTTTGTTATCGGACATGTTGAATGCCATATATGGGCGTTGTCCGGTTCTGGGGTTGGTCTCTTTTCCCAATGCAGACAAAATAATCCATTCTCCGTCAAGCTTGCTTTTTGCATTCTCCACGGACTCTTTATTCTTAAGCAAAGGAGCTTCTGTCTCAGCCGTTTTGTTTTCAACAAGAGAAGGGGCCGGCTTGACGCTTTTGTTGAAAGCGCCGCAGGCCGTCAGTGAAAGGCCGCAAGCAATCGCGGTGATATAAGCGTATTTTCTCATTATTCTAAAACTAATTATTCGTCAATCCAATGTTTTCTGACAGGGTATTTCACCGGGCGGATAAGCAGGCGCAGCGAAGTGCTGTAGAATAGATATGCCCAGACCCAATTGATAAGAACGTTTACCTTGTTTCTCATGCCAAGGATGGAGATGAGGTGGATAAACATCCATGTCGCCCATGCCGGTCGTCCGTAGAGATATGAAAATTTAAGGTCGCATACTGCTCGGTTTCGTCCGATGGTAGCCATTGAGCCTTTATCGACATATTTGAACGGCACGGATGTGTCGTTGTTGAGGCAGACGGCCAGGTGCCGGGCTTGCTGAATAGCCACTTGGGCGACCTGAGGATATCCGTTGGGAAATGTCTGGTCGGTCAGGAATGCGATGTCGCCCAGAGCAAAGATATCGTCGTAGCCTTGAATCTTGCAGTTATTGTCGACTATATAGCGATTTCCGCGAGTCAGCGATTCCGGCTTTATGCCTTCGATGGTGTTTCCGGTAATACCTGCGGTCCAAATCAGCGTTTCGCAGTAGATTTCCTCTCCGGTTGACAGATGAAGAATATTGTTTTCATATGATTTCATCAGGCAGTTGAGCCTGGTTTCAATCATCAGGTGTCCGAGGTATGTTTTCGCATCCGAAGAAGCTCTTTCGCTCATAGTGCGCAAGAAACGGTCCGTACCTTCGATAAGGATTACCCTGACATCATCCTTGTCGATTTCAGTATAATCTCGAGCGACGATATAGCGCTTCATTTCCACCAATGCTCATGCAATTTCCACTCCGGT
>USOC01000244.1 GCA_900556245.1 uncultured Prevotellaceae bacterium | reverse complement strand
ACTGCCTACAGCCCCTTCCGACAATGCCTGACGATTCATATTCTGAAACAATTCGAATGCTATATCTTGACAGCCATACTCAATCATCCGCTGCATTGCCTGACCATTAAGCCAAAGCCAAATCGTACCATTGTGATATGCGTCATCCTTATGATAACGATGCCATTGTTCATGGTATGGATGAAATTGGTCGTCATCCTGCGATAAGGAGGACACACCCCATGGATATACCAGATTTTCCCAAATTGCTCGCATGTCCTTCATTTTGACATCATCCGACGATACAAGCTCATAAGCATACATAGTGTTCGGGCGTAGTTGCAAATCTTTTGTCCCGTCAGCATTCAAATGGTCAAAAATTCTGCCGGTTTCAGCATCAATGAAATCCTTCTCGAAATTACTTTTCAATTTTGCAGCAATTTCCGACCAGCGGGCGGCATCCTTTTTCTTCCCCATAAATTCAGCCAATTTGGTAGCAGCATCAAGTTGACCATACCACAACGCCTGAATATCAACTGCTCTATTCCCTCGAGGAGAACATGGATACCGGCTTTGTCGCTTGGCATCCATCCAGGTGTCTGCATCAGCATGCGTCAGATATCCTTTTTCATCCGCATATAATTCAATCGAAGCATCTGTAGCAATCCTGACATTCTCGTAGATTTGCTTGACAAACGCCATATCCCCGGTATATTTCAGATAGTCATAAACTTGAATAACAAATCGCGGTGTTCCATCGGTGGTGTTATATAAAATTCCCTCCAAATTCAAACGGTTTGGAACACGACCGTAAGTCGGAGACTTTGGATCAACATCCTGATATTTCGCAAAAGAAAGCAAAATATCGCGTGCGACATCGAACTGCCCTGTACAAAGTACAACTCCAGGCATGGAAATAAACATATCTCGTCCCCAAAAGTCGGTAAACCATGGGAAACCGGCATAAATTCCCCAACCTCCATGCTGGCACGTAACCAATTCATCTGCTGTTAGTTCAATCCACGACATAGCCTTATCCAAAGTTGGCAAATTAGTCGACAAGCGATTATCTGACAATAGAGCCTGCATCCGATCTTTTCGTTCCGAAAGCCACACCTCCTTATTCTGCCTGCAATCCACAACCATTGGATACGTCTTCCCTTGTGGACCGCAGACAAATACAAACCCACCGCACTGCGCATCCGCAACAATTTGTTGACCGCGAATCTGAATTGTCGACTCATCAAGCAAAGTTGCCACTCTCACCTCCTCTCCAGAGATTCCTTCCGGCTGATATACCACCATATTGCGATCTACCTTCAACTGTCCGACCTGAGAGCCCAGAAGCTGAAGTTCAATTTGATTGCCAGCAACGTGATTCACTTCCAAAAACAACACGTTTTTTCCGTCTACCATATACAACGTCTCATGAGCATTGACATAAGTGCGCTTCAATTGATAAGGATAAACATCGGTGGTAGCACATTTTCTCTCAAGCATCTTTCCGTCAACCGACAAAACATAATCTGTAAACATCCGCTTCGCCCGGACATTCCATCCTGCATTTCCATCATTCCAACAATCAGTTCCTGTCATACCGTAGAAAAAGCCGGCCGCTTTGTCGCTGAAAGAGAATTCCCGCGAGCCAGACGTCCGAATTTTCAACTCATCGAGCCGCAATTCTGATGCTTCCATACTCAAAATTCCTAAAACGGAACATAGCAAAAACAAACAAGTGATCTTTAAGTATTTCATGATTAATCGTATTTTTCTCCAAAATTAATCAAAGCTACAGAGTTATCCAAAAAAATAAAAACACATCGCAACTCTTCTATATTTCACTACAATAAACTGTGCTCCTTATTCGTTTATCCACAAAATCTATTTTTATAATGAAAAATTTTACACCTTTAAGAATTTGTTTTTTGCTATCACTTGTGTTTTCCTCCCTTTCAATTTGGGCACAACCATCAAGTTCCATTAGCAAAAACGACACCATTCGTATTTTAGCGATAGGCAACAGCTTTTCGCAAGATGCCATTGAACAATATCTTTACAATCTGGCTGAATCCGACGGATTATGTGTGGTTATCGGCAACTTGTATTATGGTGGCTGTTCGCTTCAACAACACTTTGATTTTCTTCAAGAAAACAAGCCTGCGTATGCCTATCGAAAAATAATGAATGGCGTCAAAGTTGACACACCAAAAACCACCCTAAACGAAGCTCTCGAAGACGAACAATGGGACTACATAAGTTTTCAACAAGCCAGTCACTACTCAGGACAGCCGGAAACATATTCACCATTTCTGACAGACTTAATGGGCTATGTCAGAAAACATTCCCCCGAAAAGACAAAATATGCATTTCACATGACCTGGGCATACGCTACAGACTCCAACCATGGAGGATTCAAGAATTACAACAATTCACAAAAGGAAATGTATGAAGCTATACTCAATGCGACGAAAAATGCTTTACAAATTGAAAAATTCGACCTGCTAATTCCATGTGGAACCGCCATTCAGAATGCACGCACTTCGCAGATTGGAGACAATCTATGCCGAGACGGATACCATCTCGACTATATCTACGGTCGATATACGGCCGCTTGTACCTGGTTCGAAGCCATCTTCAACAAGCCGGTTGTTGGAAACAAATTCGCTCCAATAGGGATAAGCGAATACCAGAAAACCGTTGCGCAAAAAGCGGCACATGCAGCTATGGAAAATCCATACTCTGTGACTAAAATCGACTGAGCTACATTTGTCAAGACACGACATCGCCATCAACGAACCCAAACGCTGATGGCGATGTCTGCCTATTCCCATTTTGTCACAAAACGTGAGCGTCTGCCGCCCCCTTGTCGTAGATATCCTTTATAACC
>USOC01000243.1 GCA_900556245.1 uncultured Prevotellaceae bacterium | reverse complement strand
TCTGTCGGCAATCGCTTCATTTGCCCGCAACAATCCGGACTACACCTTCCCAAAAGCAGACCACAGCGGAACAGTCATAATGAAAGCGAAAGCGGCAGGCCATCCGCTGATTCCCGGCACACTCTGTGTACGCAATGACATTGAGACAATCGCCAATTCTTCCTTTTTTGTCATTACCGGAGCGAACATGGCTGGCAAAAGTACCTATCTGCGCACCGTGGCGACAAACTTCCTGCTTGCCAATATCGGGGCTCCGGTATGCGCTCAATCAATGCTGTTTTCCAAAGCCGACCTGTTCACTTCGCTGCGGACATCCGACTCGCTGACTGCCGGAAAATCGTATTTCTTTGCCGAACTGGAGCGCCTGCGCGACATTGTCCGTCAGGCTGAATCAGGCCGGCGCACATTTGTCATATTGGACGAAATTTTGCGAGGCACCAATTCGGCCGACAAGCAGAAAGGTTCAATTGGCCTGGTCAGAAAGCTTATCGACCTGCCCGTTGGCGGCATCATTGCCACCCACGACCTTGCCCTCGGCAAATTAGCGGAAAAATTCCCCGAAAAAGTCTGCAACTTTCGCTTTGAAGCTGATATCACCGACGACAAACAGCTATCTTTTTCCTATCGCATCCTTCCGGGTATAGCCCAAAACGCCAACGCCTCGTTCCTGATGGAACAAATGGGCATTATATCACATGACATCAATTGAACGTGATTGTCATTCCAAGCGTAAAATTCACCTTTGCCACACTGACAGGAATGCCCTGTTTGCCATATTTCAAAGGAATATAATCTGCACCAAGGAAGAAATTGAAACCTCGCGGACAGAAGTTGACAGCCAAGCCAAGGGCGTGTCCGAGATTCGAAGTCGAACCGTTGACTGTTGCATGAAACCATGATGCCGGGCGAAAATTGACGGATGCCATCAGCTCCGCCCATGTTTTCGGAGTGCAGAAACGAGTCGTTGAAAGCAATCCGAACGAGATTTTGTCACCAAGCACGCCATATTCTCCTCCTATCCGAAGAGTCGTCGGGAGCGACTGCATTTGAGACGCAGCTTTCTCCTTTCCAAAACGAATCAGTTCCTTCAAGTCTTCTTCCAACTGATCGGTCTCCTGCTTGAGAGGAGATTCTCCCGTGACAGGGTCTTTCTCAGGGACAAGATGATGAAAACCATCATACACAAACTCCTTATTGTCAACAGCCGCCTCACTGCCATTCCAAGAGACAAAACCGATATCTGTCAGAGATGCAGAGACCCGAAGGTTATCAATCGGATTCCATTCCACTCCCAAATCAATACCAAAGCCGTTGCCGTCCACCCCGACTTTTCCGTAATCGGCATCATCAATTTCGCCGTTTTCTTTGTAGCGGATGTCGAGAACACCGGTTCTAAACATACGTCCATTGTTTCTCACCGTCCAACGATCTTCCGACATGGCAATATCCATCCTGTCTACAGCCGCCTCAACACGGCCTACACCGGCAAGATATTTCACTTTCGCACCGACACGCCAACGCTCTGCTATGTCACGGGAATGGCCAAGAGCCAATTCTACAAAATTGCTTGACGACACTTTTAGGTCGTTGATTACATATGAAGCAGGAGCACCGTCAATTTGCCCGACTTTCGCAAACTCAAGCAACTCATAAGGAACGGATATGCCGGTCATGGAACGCACATTAAGGCCGAAAGTGTTATAACCGCCAAATGCCTTAAATCCAAAGTCTATGACATTCAGTTTAACATTGGCTTCCAAATAGTTGGTATTCTTCAAACCATCCAGAAACTCAGCTGCCGAAACTTTTTCGTTAAGTCCTGTCACAAGTTCTCCATCTCTTGGGAACAAAAAGTTTCCGGCACCTACATTTCCGTTTGCCCCAACATGTATATTTGTCAGCACTGGAATACCTACATAGTCATGCTCGGAAGCAAACGCCGGATTCAGCTCATGCCGATAAGGCATCCTGTTCATAAAATATGTGTTGTTGGCATATTGCGCCGCCATCTGTCCGCCAGCCACTACAGCAAGCAGCATATAGATAATCAATCGTTTCATAAATCTTTTTTGTATTCGTTCTGTTTATTCCTTAATCGTCACTCCCTTTGGCAGATGAGCCTTCATTTTTATCATCAGATACTGCGACGGCTTCAACACTGACACGGCACTGCCCGTATTGCCTTTTACGTCCACCTGCAGGCAGTCGAGAAGCTTCAACGCACCATCTTCTATTTCCCTGATTTCAAATTCCTTCACTTGCGAAGGAGCCGATTCCGAACCAGCGGCGACAGTCAGGCAACGCGTAAAGTCGAGCTTTTCGCTCATATCTTTTCCATCGATATCCAAAGGTGTGATTGTCAGTTCCAGATCCAACGGAACAGTGCTTATAAAATCCGCAGTCACCTTCAGTTCTCTGACCATATCAGCCACATCTTGAATGTCTTCATTTAAATTGTCCACTTGCTCACGGTAAGTAATCTGCGATCCAGTTCCAAAATCGAACGGCAATTCCACACGATAATCCGTTTCGGTCACATATGATTTGCCGAGTTGCAGGAAGTGCGTTTCAGACTGATCGACTGTAATAGTCGGGAGAATTTCCACCTGCCGTGGTACTTGCCCGACCAAACGGTTCAATTCAGGAACAACAACAACTTCATATCCGTCCGGAGCCATGAAAGCCGGATTGTTGGTCACCCAGAACCTTGAAATACGCGATGTTGTATAGTCAAACGCCTTTTCCACCTTCAAACCTACGTCTACCTGACGGTTAATCAGATTGCCCGACTCGTCCAATGCCGAGAGATGAAGCAAGGCGTCAAATGGCACTCCCGCCGGATTTTCCACAGAAACTCCAAATCCGACTTT
>USOC01000242.1 GCA_900556245.1 uncultured Prevotellaceae bacterium | reverse complement strand
TTTTCTGAGTCGTTGGACGGTCGTATATCCCGATTAGTGCGGCAACCATCACGAAAAAAGTAGCGGCTGAGGCTGTAGCGACTAAGATTGTTTTCCTTTTAGCGATTGCCATTGTTGCAAGGACTATTTCTTTTCCCGGAATTTATTTTTCTTCCATTCGTAGACGATTCTGTTTCGGCCTAACAGGGGAGCGACAAAGGCGGAATCTTCTGCGCTGAGATAGTCGCATACAGAGATGCGTACCTCAAGAGACGATTCGTCGGCTACTGATATTTTCATTAACGGGAAAGGGATTCTGCGTCTTAGCTCTGCCATTTGCTTTTTCCCTTCTTTAGAGAGAAAATCTTCTATCCCAGGTAGTGACATTGCGGTTGCCCCGTCATTCGTTGAATAGAAATCTATTTGGCTGTCTTCTGCGGGCAGTTGGATTGTTTTGATGACAGCAAAAGTAGTGTTGTCGCCTTTCCCGAACATTGCAACTTCGTAAAATGCGCTTTCCGAGGTGATGATTTTCATATACCGCGCCGTTAGGGAGTCGATATATGCTGTTCCTCCGAGTCGGGTCGGCATCTTTTCTTTTTTCCCGGCATAGTAGTAGTCGAGCATGTCGAGCTTTACGGAGTGGTCGATTTTATCGAAATCTCCGCTGTTTGAGAATAAGAAGAAATCAGTTACTTTTGTTGGAAAGCCGATGGTGTCTGTCTCTGCTGTGCCAGGGTCGAGTACGTCAATGATGACAGTGTCTTTTTCTGTATCGACGTTGGCTGCCTGTGGTGATGCAAAGATGCCGGCCGTTGCCGTCAATATTGTTCCGAATATGGCAAATATGGGTTTCATAGCGTTTTACCTCCGGTTGGTTCGTTTACCTTTCTTTTTGAATTTGTCGAAACGGCCGTCGTCTTCATGGCGTCGGCCTTTGCTGTTTGATTTGCGGCCGGAACTATGGGCGTAGTCGCGGTCGGCTACGGCAATTTCCGCATATAGACGCTTGCCGAAATATCTGGCATTTTTAAGAGCAGACACAGCGCGGGATGCGTCGGCCTTGCGAACATCAAAGAGAGAATAGTCTGCGAAGAGGTCGATGCGTCCGATGTCTACCCTTCCGTCTGTGTTTTGGTTGATAGTTTCAATGAGTCGGGTTGGGAAGAATCCGTCTGCTTTTCCGGCATTCACGTAGATGCGTACATAGCCTCGTTCTGCAGTTCTTCGGTCTTTGTCTAGCTTTTTCTTTTCTCCTTGTCCCTCCTCCTTCTCTTTGCGAGGTTTGCGTTCCTCGTAGTCGATTACTTCTTGGGCATCCTTGTAGTAGTCGAGCAGTCGGTTGAATTCGAGCGATACAATGCGCTTGAGCAGATCGTTTTCGGAGAGCCATTCCAGTTTGCGAACGATGCCCGGCAGGTATTTGGCAATTTCTTCCTCATTGACTTTCACCCTTTCTATACGGTCGGCAAGATTGTAGAGCTGCTTTTCGATGATTCTCTGAGGTGTCGGGACAGAGCCTTTCTCGAAATTCTTTCCGATTTTCTTCTCGATGGTTTTTAGTTTCGACTTTTCTCGCGAGTGGATAATCGCTACCGAAACACCGGTTTTCCCTGCGCGGCCGGTACGTCCGCTTCGGTGGGTGTAAGTGGCCGGGTCATCCGGGAGGCCGTAGTTGACTACATGTGTCAGGCTGTCGACGTCAAGCCCGCGCGCAGCAACATCCGTGGCTACGAGCAGCTGGAGCGTATGCTCCCTGAATTTTTTCATGACGGTGTCGCGTTGCGTCTGAGAAAGGTCGCCATGCAGTGCATCTACATTATATCCGTCTGCGATGAGATTATCGGCAATTTCTTGGGTCTCTTTACGGGTACGGCAGAAGATGATTCCGTATATATTGGGATTTGAGTCGGCTATGCGTTTTAATGCCAGGTATTTGTCCTTGGCGTTGACCATATAGTAGACGTGTTTTACGTTTTGCGATCCTTCGTTGCGTGTGCCGATGACGAATTCTTGCGGATTGTGCATATAGTTTTTTGCAATTTTTGCAATCTCGTCGGGCATTGTGGCTGAGAAGAGGAGCATCTTTCTGTTTTCCGGCACGTTTTCCAATATGGCGTTGATGTCGTCGAGGAATCCCATGTTGAGCATTTCGTCGGCTTCGTCAAGAATGACGGTATGGACGTTCGACAGGTTGACCGTACCGCGTTTGATAAGGTCAAGGAGCCGTCCGGGGCTTGCTACCATAATGTGTACGCCTTGTCGGAGCGTGCGTATTTGGCTTTCAATACTCGATCCTCCATAGACCGGCAGGACTTTCAGGTCGGGAGTGTATTTTGAAAAGTCGGCGAGGTCTCCACCTATTTGTAGGCATAGTTCGCGTGTCGGGGAGATGATTAGTGCTTGCGGCTGGCGGAGTGCCGTGTCTGTGCGCTGGATGACGGGCAGGCCGAAAGCTGCGGTTTTGCCTGTTCCTGTTTGTGCTAACGCGACAACATCACTGTTTTCGTGCAGCAAATGGGGGATTACTTTTTCCTGTACCGGCATCGGGTTTTCAAAGCCCATTTCGGTGATTGCGCGGAGCAGGTCTTCTCTTACTTCTAATTCTTCAAATGTCATTCTTCGTTATTTATATTTCAATTCAGCGCACTACGCCCCAAATTACTTTGCAAAAGTACAAAAAACACGGAGATATCTATGTCTCTTTTTGATTTTTGAAGCGGGAGCTTGGTGAAGATTGCAGAAATTCGGGACTTTTGTTTTGCAAAAGAGGAGGATTTTATATGGGAGATAAAAAAAAGTCGCATAATTGCGACTTTTTGGAGTGGGCGTTGACGGATTCGAACCGCCGACCCTCTGCTTGTAAGGCAGATGCTCTGAACCAGCTGAGCTAAACGCCC
>USOC01000241.1 GCA_900556245.1 uncultured Prevotellaceae bacterium | reverse complement strand
GTGTGCAACAACATCAGCATTTTGAACATTGCCACACCCTTCTTATTTATCTATGTGATTGCCAGGCTACCACTCGACTTGTCGGCGAATTGGGCTATGACTTGCGGCTTTTTTGCAGGACTCATAATAGACATTTTCTCCGACACCCAAGGAATGAACGCTCTTGCATCTACCATCCTTGCCGCGTCAAGGCATCCGATTGCCAAGCTTTACATAGCACACAACAACGAAATCACCGACCCAATCCCCTCCCCCAAAAGCCTTGGTCCAGGTGCCTACCTGAAATATCTGCTGACCATCACCTTTCTCTACTGCCTTATCGTGACATGCGTCGAAGCCTTCTCTCTCAACAATCTGCTAATTTCCGTATATAGGGTATTCGGCTTTACAACAATTTCATTTGTCATCCTTCTGGGTGTAGACGCCATCGTAAACGCAAAAAATGAGAAAAGACTATAATCTTGAAAAAAGGAAATATGTAATTGGCGGCTTTATAGTTGCCATAACAATTATTTTTATCGTCAGGCTTTTTAATCTTCAAGTAGCTGACTCTTCTTTCAAAAAATACGCCGATTCCAACGCCTACTTAAGAAAGACCATCTACCCTTCGCGTGGACTCATCTACGACCGCAAAGGGGAACTTGTCGTCTACAACCAGCCGGCCTACGACGTAATGGTCATCCCCAAGGAAATAGAAAACTTTGATTCTGTCGACTTCTGCAACACTCTGCAAATCTCGATTGAAGAACTACGCGAACGATTCCGCGAAATGCGCGACCCCATGCGCAACCCCGGCTACTCTTCATTTACGCAACAAGTGCTGATTCGCCACCTCTCCGCCAAAGACTATGGCAGACTGCAAGAAAAGCTGTATCTTTTTCCGGGGTTCTTCATCCAGAAAAAAATTCTCCGGAAATACAACCACATCTCAGCAGCCAACGTGCTGGGCAACATTCGGGAAGTGAACGCTCTCGACATCGAAAAAGACCCTTACTACCGGCCGGGCGACTATACCGGCGACCTTGGAGTCGAAAAAAGCTATGAGGCCTACCTGCGAGGCGTAAAAGGAGAAGAAATCCTAATCCGTGATGCCCACGGTCGCATCCAAGGGCGGCTTGACAACGGAAAGAAAGACATATCTCCCATTCCCGGAAGGAATCTGACACTCAGCATCGACATTGACCTGCAAGAATATGGCGAACAGCTCATGAAAGGTAAAATCGGAGCAATCGTCGCTATTGAACCTTCGACTGGAGAAATCCTGGCTCTCGTCTCAAGCCCCGGCTACGACCCGTCGATACTCGTCGGACGCGAACGTGGAAAAAACTATCGGGCGCTGGTCAACGACAAATACAAACCGCTCTACGACCGGGCCATCATGGCGGCCTATCCGCCCGGCTCCCAGTTCAAAACAACCCAGGGCCTGATTTTCAGGCAAGAAGGAATCATTTCACTGGAGACGGCCTATCCTTGCTATCACGGCTACGTCAACGCCGGTCTTAAAGTAGGCTGTCACTCCCACGAATCGCCGATTACCCTGAAGCCGGCAATCCGCACTTCGTGCAACAGCTATTTCTGCTGGGGATTTAAAAATATGATCGACCGCCGCTCGAAATACGGATCTTCAGGCAAAGCTTTCGAAGTCTGGAAAAACTATCTGGTCGAAATGGGATTTGGCTACCGCCTAGGCATAGACTTACCCAGCGAAAGCCGCGGATTCATCCCTAACACCAAATTCTACGACAAAGTATACGGAGAAGGACGATGGAGTGCAAATACCGTCATTTCCGTCTCGATTGGTCAAGGAGAAATCCTCGCGACACCGCTGCAAATGGCAAATTTGGCCGCCACAATTGCCAACAGAGGCTACTTCTACACGCCTCATGTCGTTAAAGAAATTCAAGATACGGTTCTCCCGGATATGTACACAAAAAAACGCCGGCCTTCCATCGAACAAAAATATTATCAAGAAATTGCAGAAGGCATGCGTATGGCTGTTGTAGGCGGAACGTGCCGCAACGCTCAGTTTGGCGACGTTGAAGTTTGTGGAAAAACCGGCACATCACAGAACCCCCACGGACGCGACCATTCGGCTTTTATGGGATTTGCCCCAATGAACAATCCGAAAATCGCCATCTGCGTCTTCGTTGAAAATGCAGGATTCGGTGCTACATACGGAGTACCCATCGGAGGACTGATGATGGAAAAATATCTGAACGGTGAAATATCGCCTTCCCGAAAATTTCTGGAAGACAGAATGCTACAATCAAATACTATTATATATAGCGGCGTAAAAAAACACTGACATTATGCTGAACAAAGACACTGAAGAAAAAAAATGGGACATCATCGACAGTGAATATCTCTTCCGCCGTCCATGGCTGACAGCCAGACGCGACAAAGTGCGTCTGCCGAATGGGACAGTCATACCGGAATTCTACGTACTGGAATACCCTGACTGGGTGAACGTAATCGCAATCACCGACGACCAACGATTCGTCATGATACGCCAATATCGCCATGGCATCCGACAGACGCGCTACGAGCTCTGCGCCGGTGTTATCGACCCGGGAGAAGACCCGCTTACCGCTGCCCGCCGCGAACTGTTGGAGGAAACCGGATACGGGAATGGCGAATGGAAAGAAATCGCTGTCATTTCCGCCAACCCAAGTACTACCGACAATATGACCCATTGCTTTTTGGCAACTGGTGTCGAGCGAATTTCGGCACAACACCTCGAACAATCTGAAGACATTTCCGTGCATTTGCTGTCTGCTGAAGAAGTAAAATCACTTATGGTCAACGACGAAATCAAACAAGCGCTAATGCTTGTCCCCCTTTGGAAATATTTTGCGACCAACAAGTTGGCATGAGATTGTT
>USOC01000240.1 GCA_900556245.1 uncultured Prevotellaceae bacterium | reverse complement strand
TGGCGGTTTCCTTTGTCTGCATTTTCATAAAAGTAACCGGCGCGCGCAAAAAATTGCTGGTTATAGTTGTATTCCGCCCCAACTGAGAACGTTATCTCCTTTAGCTCTTCTTTAAATCCGCCCGGAGCGTCGCTGAAAGATTTGAAAATACCAGAGATTGACGAAGTGTTGCGCCAATCTTCCAATGCGGCTTCGTATCCTTCAGAATCGTAGTTGCCGTCAAGGTCTGTGTAGTCAGACTGCCGGGGGCGGGTCGGCACGAGGAGTTTGTTGACATCCAGCGACAAGGCTAAGTTGTTGTATTGTGCCAGCGGAAAGGTAAATGTTGTTCCAAGGCGAAGGTTTGTCGGGAGGAATGCCGGATCGTTGCCGTCGTTATATGAGACTTTGGAACCGATGTTTGAGATGTTGAAACCCCCAGACCATTGGCATTCGGTGCGCCCGAGAAGGGGATAGGTCGACAAATCGCCGGAGATGTCGGCGGCTAATGCAGAGCCGCCCGACTGCTGTTCAGCTGAATAAGCGTCGCCAAAAGCGAGATCAGAATAAATATAGCGTAGGGCGACACCCATTGAGAAGTTTTCTGAGAGTTTGCGCGAGTAACCCACATCGAACGCCAATTCATAGGGGTTAACAGAATTGATAGCGGTGCCTTGGTCATCTGTCATTTTGATTTCTCCGAGTGAAAAGTATCGAAGCGAAGCACTAATTGCTTGGTTGTCGCCACCTCCGATTTTCCAGTATCCGGAAAGGTTGGCCAAAAATATATCGTTGACCAATTTCCGAAGCCATGGGGTGTATGACAAGCTGATGGCAGCAGTGCTATAGGCGAAAGCATATTTGGAGGGGTTCCAATATTGGGAGTAGGCATCCGGTTCGGTAGCCACGCCAAGGTCTCCCATGGCCGCACCTCTTGCGTCGGGGGCAATGCCGAGAGAGGTTACACCGGTCTGTACCGGGTTAAACTGGTTTTTTCCGTTGCCGTCGGCCATCGCCGGAAGCGTGGTTAATGCTGCCAGCGCAAAGATGATATGCTTATCTATTTTCATTCTTTTCAATATGACTATACACAGATAAAACTGAAAAAGCGTTGTTTTATTGCTTTGTCACCACGATTTTTTTCTTTGGAGCCCCGATTCCACCTACAATAACCTCCAAATTATACACACCTTCGGGAAGCCGTATTGCGTTGTTGTCTTCACCATTCCAACGGAAGGGCAAGCTGGCGTTGACAGCACTGAAAAGCAGATTTCCTTTGTCGTCGGTAATGCGGATATCGGCTTTGTCAACACGGGGGGTGTTTGACACGACATCGATAGTAGCGACATCGTTCACCGCATTTTCTGCCATCGTCGCCTGCAAGTTTTCACCTGTCTCTACAAAGAATGAGATGGTGCGGCTGGTCGCATTCCCTGAATTGTCGGCAACCATCAGTTGAGCCGAGTGGATGCCGGGTGTGAGGCTGTAGAGTGGCGCTGAAAGGATTGCGGACGAGCTGGTCAAGGGGGTTGGTTTTACGATGGCGGTCTCTTGTCCTCCGTCAAGAGATATGTAGGTCGATGTCGTCAGCGATTCGTTTGAAAGGTTTAGCGCAACGTTGTCGGTTACTTCTGCATAGATTGTCAAGTCAGTTCCAACATGCATTCCATCCTGAAATGTCGCTTTGTTGTCGATATACATTGCGTCGATAGTCGGGGCTGTGACGTCATTGACCGGGGTTGTTGCCATACGGTCGAATTTGAGCGCATCGCATCGTCCGGAATACCCTAACCGGCCATCGTCAGATTTTGCGAAAAGAAGCAGAGACTTCGGTTCTTCATCGTCAGAAAGCGAGGCGGGAATAATGATTTCCGCTTTGAAGCAGCCGTTTTCTACTATAGTCGCTGAGGTCGCTAAGGCAGAGCCTTCGCTGTAATATTTCACCGGTTTGTTTTGGTACACCGCATTCAAATGAAGTTTTTTCGAGTCGGTTAGCGAGATTTCTATAGAGCCGTTGAAAGATTTGTCGGTGCTTCCGTCAGCATTGGCAATCAGACCTTCTATGCTCACTTTGTTGTATGGACCGACGGTGATGTCTTTGTCCGTCGACAATCCGTTGATAGTGGAGACTTGTATCTTAGGAAGAGGCATTTCAACACGCATGGCAGGATCCCCCAGCAGGTGGTATTTCCTGCGGTTTTTTGTAGTTTCCGTACAGTAATTTTTAGCGTACAGCAATATTTTTCCTAATGTCTTCTCTCCATCGAAGTGATCGGAAGTCATTCCTAAATATTTGGCAAAGCTATTGGTCAGACGTCCGTTGAGGTTTGTATATGCCTGACGGGTAGATGCAATTGCGGCAATAATTCCACCTTGAGGGTTGCTCATCAATTTGTCTATGAAAGAGGTCTGTCCGATATCGAAGCGCCCTACATCGCACGACGAAAAGAACATAATCGGAGGATTTTCATATTTGGTGTCGATTGCTTTTTGGATGTCCATCATTACCATTGATTTTGTCATATTTGCAATGTTGGAGTGTCCGATGAACAGAACGAAGTTTTGTCCCAACTTAAGCTGCTCCACAAATTTCTTACGTGCGTCGGCGTCATTGGCGTAGGCTTCCATATAGATTTTTGACCATTCGGGAAGGAAGTTCCCTGCTTTCTCGAATTCCGAGACATACGATTCGCATTGATTGGCATGAATATAGTTGTCTCCGGATTCTCCGATTAGAAGCAGTTTGCTTTCAGAATTGCTTCGACATTTGTCTTGGTTTGACATATAGGAAAGCAGTTTGTCGATGTATGTGCGCATTTCTGCCGGAGAATTATATTGGATGCGTCCGACAGCTATTTGCATCTGGCTTGCATCAAGTTGCGAATTGAGTTCCGCCGTTTCAGAGAAGAT
>USOC01000239.1 GCA_900556245.1 uncultured Prevotellaceae bacterium | reverse complement strand
TTTATTCTATCTTTTTCTCAAAAGACTGTGCAAAGATAGTGAATTATTTTAAAACGGCATCAATTGTTGAAGTTTTTTTTGCTATAGGTAGCAGCTATTTTTGTTTTTGCCAGATCTATCGATACCATTGCAGGAGCGGAAACCTGCGGGGTTACCTTTTTGATGATTGTCTGGGTTTCACCGTAGTAGTCTTGCTTTATTTCTATCTCCATGTCGATTGGTACGAGCATGAAATCTTCTACCGTCTCGTCCATCTTGATGTCGCCGTCTATGAGTTGCTTCAGGTATGCCCGCAGTCCGGAAAATTCGTATTTCTTTTTGGAGGAATCATATGTTGCGTAGAATGACTTGACGTTGTCGGGCAACTTGTTTTCCAGAAAGAATTTGTCTTTTTCCGATTTTTTGATGAGCAGCAGATACTGAGGAGGGTTGATGCCCTGTCCGTTTTTAATGTCTGAGCAGCCGATTGACAGGCTGACGGTGTTTGCGACGACCTGTCCTGTTTTTTTCAAGTCTTCAAATTTTGCAAGCATTGCATTGAATGGAAGTGTGATTTCCACTTCATATCCGGCAGGAGCCATCAGTACGGGGGTTCCTGCATTTGCCATGTCGGTTAGGGTCTGCGACGGACTGAGTCGGATGTTGTTGTTCGTTACGATTTCAGGGGAAACGCCGAAGTATGTGCTGGATCTTTGGTAGACGGTGTCTTTTCCTTCTTCGGTCTTGTCGTGTTTCTTGTAGAACATATTTATATATGTATCAGAAATTTTGATGACACGACCGTTTCCGAAACTCGTCGTAGCGTAAATTCCGGGAAAATATTTTGAAAAAGCTTCAGGGCTTTTGAAGAGTTCTGGTTCGGTCAGGTATTTATTGTAGAAGTCTTTTCCGAGTTGTTTTGGTAGTCCTACTGCAATTACCTGAAAGATATTTACATTGCCTTGATTGTCATATTGATAGTAAAGCACGCTATCCTGATTTAGCGAGGACATCGCATATGATTTTGAGCCGAGGAAATCGCTTTTGTCGTAGTATTCTTCCGGGTTGAAGTCGCTGTAAATCGGATATGGGAGGTTCTTTTTCAGTTTGTAGACATTCACTTTCATAGGCGTAATCGAGTCTCCTGTGTACGCCCCCATCGGAACGTGGAGGGTCAGGTTGATAGAGTCGATGTCCGCGACGCTCACTCCTGTCGTGTCCATGACGCTTGCCGGCATGAATTCGGTGACAAAGTCTGATGTAAGGTTCCCGTATTCCGGAGACCGGATGATGCCGAGCAGCTGGGTTTTTGTACGCGATTGTATCCTTCCGCTTTCTACGGTTTTTGCTTTAATCGTAAAAGAGGAGTCGGTGATTAGCTGCACTTCCGAGTCGACGATTGACTGTCCGGCGTTGTTGTCGTCGCAGGCCGTTGCCACGGAAAGTACCGCAAATGTGGCAACCAGCAGGTAGAAGAGTTTATGCATTTTAGGGATTGTAGTTAGAGTGATTTATAGAACTCCGCATACTGGTCGACACCGGCTTCGGGGTCGTAGGGGAGGTATGGGATGTTGTTTTCTTTCACAAAGTCGATTAAGTCTTGTGAAACGGTGTCGGTGTGGAAGATGACGCCGTCGGAATGGTAAAGCGCCATTTTGGCGAGAGTGTCGAAGTCGACAGGCTTGCCTGCAATGGGCTTCAAGTCGTCGTCGGTGAATCCTTCCATACGGAGCTTTTCTTCGAATCTGGGGTCGAGTGTGCCTTCGAATGAAGACCCAAAGAGGGAGTAGACAATCTTGGAGTTGCGGAACGAAGGGTCGTCGGCATAGACTTTTTTCAGATAGAGCGGAGCAAGGGTTGATAGCCAGCCTTGGCAGTGGACGATGTTCGCCTCCCATCTCAGCTTTTTAACCGTTTCGATTGTTCCCCGCACGAAGAAAATGCAACGCTCGTCGTTGACTTCCGGTGATTGCACCGTTTCGAGCTCTTTGTCGGGAGAACGCTGGAAATAATCGTCGTTGTAGATGAAATAGACCTGCATTCTCGTTGGTTGCAATGTGGCAACTTTGATGATTAGCGGGTGGTCGGTATCGTCAATAATCAGATTCATGCCGGAAAGGCGGATTACTTCATGCAATTGGTTTCTTCTTTCGTTGATGTTGCCGTATTTTGGCATGAAAGTGCGCACTTCGTAACCTTTTTCCTGAATGCCTTTTGGCAGTTCGAGCCCGGCTTTAGCCATTTCCGATTCCGGGAGATAGGGCATGATTTCCTGATTGATAAACAGTACCTTTTCGTTATTCATATTAAAAATTAATTGATTATGCAAAGTTACGGAAAAAAGTTTGATATAAAAAGTATTTTGCTTTCAAATGATAGATTAAGGGCTCGTAAAAGAGATAAAAAAGCCTAAAACGCAAAATAGATGTCGGTTGATTTTTGTATGTAATAAATATTTCTTTCCTTTGCAGGTCTTTAAAGAAAAAGCAATGCAATTAGTTAGGACAATAGCAGAATTGAAGGCCGCAATTGCGGGATTCAGAGCGTCGGGAAAGAGCGTGGGGCTTGTGCCGACGATGGGAGCGCTGCACGCAGGACACAAGTCGCTTGTCGACCGTGCGCGCCGTGAAAATGATGTTGTGGTAGTAAGTGTCTTTGTCAATCCGACCCAGTTCAACAATGCTCATGATTTGGCGACGTATCCTCGCACTGAGGAAGCCGACTGTGCGCTGCTGGAGGAAGCGGGTTGCGATGTCGTGTTCGCACCGAGTGTGGCCGAGGTCTATCCGGAGGCGGATACGCGTGTGTTCGACTTGGGAGCGGTGGCGGAAGTCATGGAAGGCGCTCATCGTCCGGGTCACTTTAACGGAGTCGCCCAGATTGTAAGCAAACTGTTCGGATATGTGCTTCCT
>USOC01000238.1 GCA_900556245.1 uncultured Prevotellaceae bacterium | reverse complement strand
AACGACATCGGATTCGTCAGGATTCAAGACGGCAGGACTTATACAATTGCCGTATTCGTCAAAAACTCCACTCTCCCTCCGGCAGAAACAGAAGCGATTATAGCAGGAATCTCTGAAATTGTTTACAGACACATACGAAAACAATGACACACGCCTATTTCACCACAAGACTCGCCATACGCCAGTGGAAAGAAAGCGACGCTTCCGCCCTTTTCAAACTGGCATCCGATCCTGAGATTGGACCGATTGCAGAATGGGCTCCCCACAGAAGCGTAGTAGAGAGCCTAAACATTATTCGGAACGTTTTCATCCCCCAAAAAGAATTTTATGCCGTTCTCCGCCGCTCCGACAAGACTCTGATAGGGTGCGTCGGGCTGATACTCGGCAATGCAAACGTTCCGCTTGCCGAAAATGAAGCGGAAATCGGCTATTGGATCGGACGCGACTATTGGCACCAGGGATATGCCACGGAAGCCGCCGAATGGATGCTGGAGCAAGGATTTTCCAGACTTGGCTTAAGAACACTTTTCGCCACCTGTGCATCGGTCAATGAACGCTCGGAGCGACTGCTCAGACGATTAAATTTTAAATTCATCGGTAACAGAATGTCGGACAATGCACTCGTCGATGAATACCAGCCACAAAAAGTTTGGAAATTTTCAAAAAACCAACAGGCAAATCAAACCACCACAAACAACTACCAAACAACTCCTTAGCTCACATAAGCAAAAAAAGCGTACAAAAAAATTGCAAAAAAACTCCTGAAAAATTTGCAAACTACAAAAACCTGTATTACCTTTGCACTCGCAATCGGGAAACAGATTGACAACGTAAGGAGATTCGCTAGCTCAGCAGGTAGAGCACATCCCTTTTAAGGATGGGGTCCTGGGTTCGAGCCCCAGGCGGATCACAAAGAAAGACAGACAATTGATAATCAATTGTCTGTCTTTCTTTGTGACCTGGAATGGAATCATATTAGATTTACTTAATATAAAAGCTACAGGAAAACCCCATCTGCATTAAAAAAGAAGAACACTCCCACAGAAAACCAACAGCCGTCCTGACAGATGATATTCTATTAAAAAAAATTAAAACTACGAAGCATAAATTCCAGTCCTGATACCCCAAGCCCCCCGGCAAGGCACAAAACGCAACCGATAAACACATGTATTGAAGCTCTTTAGAAAACCCCGAAATCATCTCGAAGCATTTCCCAAACCATCGACAAAGACCCGGCAAATACATTTTTCCCTATTGTAGCTTCAAAAATAATTTCATACTTTCAAGGCCAACATTCCTGTCGCCCATAGAAAGCTACAGGAATATTTGTGAATTACACAATTTTATTCAACCTAATACTTAAAACGACTATGAGTATTTGCAAACTCTTTACACTTAACCAGGTAGCTTCTGTTGCCGGAGCATTTTTTATTGCCGGCTCTGGAATTGCGAATGCGGAAATTATGCAAATTGGAAAATTCTACTTTGATTTGAATTCCGAGAACAAAACGGCCGTACTTGCACGAAATGAAGCCTACACCACTATGACTTCCATTGAAATTCCGGCAACAGTAAACGACGGGAAAAGCGACTACTCTGTTATCGGCATTGCCCAACAGTGCTTTCAAAGCTGCAAAACGATGAACAATATCGTTTTGCCCGCTTCTATCCAGACAATCGGCAAATGGGCGTTCTACGAATGCACCGGATTGGCTGAAATCAACCTGCCCGAATCTCTGACCACCATAGACGAACTGGCATTCCAGAAATGTTCAAGCCTAACACGCATTGAACTTCCTTCCAACGTAACAGCAATTGGACAAAGCGCCTTCGTAGGATGCAACGCCCTTACGGAAGTTGTGCTAAACGACAATCTGACCTCGCTTCCGGATGCCGTGTTCAATGGCTGTTTCCGATTGGCAAAAGTTACCCTGCCAAAAAAGCTTGAAACTCTGGGAAACAACGTATTTTATGGTTGCGGACTGACTACGGTGGAACTTCCTGCCTCCCTTAAAACAATGGGTAACGCAAACTTCAGCCGATGCGCCCAACTGACTTCCGCCACAATTCCGGGAAGTTTGAAGGCCCTTGGCGACCAAACTTTCTACGAATGCAACGCACTGACTACAGTCACATTCGGAGAAGGAGTTGAGACCCTTGGCGAAGCAGCTTTCTACAACAACTTCGCGCTAAAGGATGTCGTTCTTCCAAAGTCTCTGAAAACGCTGAAGCCTTCCGCATTCTATGGTTGTTCCTCTTTGACCAAAATAGAGCTGCCAACCGCAATTACAACCATACCGAGAAACTGCTTCTATGACTGCGCCGCCCTCATAACAAGCCCGATTAACGACAGGATAGACGTAATCGAATCCAGCGCATTCCAAAATTGCGCAAGCCTTGAAAATGTCATCCTGCCGAAAAACCTCAAAACGCTCGAATCGAACACTTTTTCAGGATGCTCAAAACTGAAGAGCGTGAAATTCAACGACATTTTGGAAAAAATCGACGAAACAGTATTCTTTACCAACACCTCACTGACAACAGTAGACATCCCGGCGACAGTGACCTACATCGGAAAAAATCCGTTCATCGGTTGCGCTAACCTCAACGCCATCAACGTGGACGACGCAAATCCCAACTATGCTTCACCAGACGGCGTCCTTACCGACAAGGCCGTTAAAACCATCATCAGCTATCCCGGAGGAAAGACATCGTGGGTTATGCCGGAGACCATCGAGGAAGTAGCGGCCTATTCATTCAACAATCTGCCGAACGTGACCGACATCACTTTCTCTCCAAATATCAAGAAAATCGGAATGAGCGCATTCTACAACACGAAGATTAGAGAAGCGGTTTTCACCGACAAACTTGAATGCATCGACGGCATGGCGTTCTT
>USOC01000237.1 GCA_900556245.1 uncultured Prevotellaceae bacterium | reverse complement strand
CGGCACAATTGTGGTCGACGAAACGACAATGCGGTCTTCGCTGCCCGACCTCTATGCCGGAGGTGACATCGTACGCGGTGGCGCTACTGTAATTCTGGCAATGGGCGACGGTCGACGTGCTGCCGCAGAAATGCACAAGGCTCTGTCTTCAAAATAAAAAAAGAGAGCAGGTCTCCAAAACTAAGGCGGGAAGGAATCACATTCTGGAGATTCCTTCCCGCCTTAGTTTTGATGACAACCTCTTCCTTCCGCTATTCCACAGAAGGCTCAATTGTGCCTACTTCCCGAATGCTGCCGCTCTCCGGATTAAAAATGACATAACCTTGAGCTTTCTTGTCGCTGAACGGCTTCGGATCAAGCCCGAATTCGACACCGAACTGTGCAACTTCGACTGCCTCTTTCGCTATTTGCTTGCCATGATAAGTCAGTTCCACAACCGCTTTTCCCGGAACGACATACATGACAGCGCCTTTTGGAAGCTTCTTTTCCTCACCCTTTTCGTCGACAGGCAGCGTCCCCCGTTCCGTAATCTTCAATGAAAGGTAGACCGGATCGCCGCTCAAGTCGTTCTTGTCAACAATCCCGTTCACATCCGAAACACGGAAAGCAATGTCGCGCGTCACTTCCTTCTCCGGAAGATAGTCGAAACGGAACACCTTCGTCTCCGTCTGAGTCGTGCCGAGGAACAATGCCGTCAGCAATTGTTCCTGACGATTGAGTTCATCGAGCATCAGCTTCAATGACGCTCCGTCGGGCGGCATCTGGTCGGCATTTCCCGACACAAGGTCATTGCGGCTCTCGCGAAGTTCGAATATCTTGGCAGCCGTTGTCTCAGCACGCTTCATCATCGATTCACTCGCAATCATATCTTCCGTAAATGCGCTCGCATAGTCTGTTCCCTCCAGAAGGCTCTTGTCCGCCATCTTGTTGCGTTTGCGCTTCAAGACAGCCTCCTCCGGCTCCGTATTGAGCGACAACGGCAGTCCGTTGCCGTCAAGCACCAGAAAAATCGGAGCACCGCTCTTAAACTTCATCAGATATTCGTTTTCCTTATCGGGAACTCCATAGGGCGACACCGCTACATCCTTGATTTCCCAACTTTCCTGATCGGACGAAATCGGATTCTTCACCCCTAAATATTTCTCGGCATAGCGATAGTATGGTCCTGCTTTCTTAATCGTCCGCACCGCCTCCACCTCAATGTTCAGATGGGTCACGGGCAAAGCATAGATTAAGCCATATTCATTATGCTTGTTTGCAGTCAGTTTCTGCGTTTCCTGCCCCACTGTCGGCAATGCCAGCACGACAGCTGCAGATAGGATGGTGTTACGCAATAGTTTCATATCCGTTATTATTTATTTTCAACTTTCCATAATTTCTTTGATTGCCGGTCCGATACAGTCGACAAGGTCCGATGCCGTCATCCCATATTCGCCATAACGCTTTGCGGCCAGTCCGCCGGCTCGCCCATGTATGAACGTTCCCACTGACGCCGCCACATCCGGACGAAATTTCTGTGCCACCAACGCCGCGATAATCCCGGTCAGCACATCGCCCGTGCCTGCTGTCGCCATCCCCGGATTACCGTTGCTGTTGACAAAAACCTTTCCATCCGGCCGAAACACAAACGTGTAATGACCTTTCAGCACAATCACTATTTTAAGGAACTTGGCCATATCCATCGCACGATGGAAACGCTCCTCCATACTGTAGAAATCGCCGAAAAGCCGGTCAAACTCCCTGACATGAGGCGTAATAATGGAATTTGGCGGAATATTATTGATGAGCGAACGACGCTCCGCGATGCAATTGAGCGCATCAGCGTCGAGCACCAGCGGTGTCGCCGTCTGTCGCAAAAACGCTTCAAGGCGCGTCGAATCGCTTGTCCGGCAATATTTTCGATATGTGGCAGTTGTCGCCATCCTGACGAACCAATGCTTCCGGCACGGCCGTCTGCAACGGAATATAACAGCACCCCGGCGTATGCACACTCACAACGCCGGCTCCCGCACGCATTGCCGCCTTCGCCGAAAGAATAGCGGCTCCTGTCATTCCCAGGCTCCCCGCCGCAAGATAAATACGACCGTAGTCATTCTTATCGGAAAACGGATTTCGCGGACGCAATGCTTCCCGCACGCCTGTCTCGTCAATCAGATAGTACGACGACGGGCAACGACGGATTGCCTCCTGACTAAGTCCGATATCAAGCACCTTCCAGTTGCCGACACATTCCGCATTCTCCTGAAAGAAAAAAGCTAATCGCGGAAACTGGAACGTCAGGGTCAGGTTTGCATGCATCACGTTGTTTCGCAAATTGTTCTTGTTAAACTCCGGAAACAAACCTGAAGGCAAATCGATGGAAACGACAAATGCCCCCGACTCATAGACGTTTTTTGCCAGAGCCGCATAACCGCGTGGCATCGCCGACGAAAGGCCGTTTCCAAACAGGCCGTCGATAACCACATCATGCTTCGTCAGCACCGGCATCGTAAACGTCTTCGTTATCTCCTCAAAATCCTCATAGCCGCTGTCGACGAGCCGCTGTCGATTGATGGCACAGTCCTCGGAAAGACGATTCTGGGTGTTTATCAGAATCACCTTCGGACGGTAGCCCTGATCAATCAACAAACGGGCGACAGCAAGTGCGTCCCCGCCGTTATTTCCATGCCCGGCCAAAATCAGCATACGCTGTGAAGGCACCCATCGCGACATAATCTCAAATGCGACGGCCGAAGCCGCACGTTCCATCAAGTCAATACTTGCTATCGACTCAAGCTCGATGGTTTCCCGGTCAATTTGTGTTATATCTGATGCACTGAATATCTTCAATTATCATTCTGATTTACCTAAAGCCACACAAACCACTTTTCTAAAATACCAAGTTTTTTTCAGACCAGATACTCCCC
>USOC01000236.1 GCA_900556245.1 uncultured Prevotellaceae bacterium | reverse complement strand
GAAATCCTCTTGTGCCGACTACGTCGATTCTCATGCTGCTGGTGGAAATGTTTTCGGTTAGTCCCAACAGATGGGTTTGCCTTGGCTGATACGCCATTTGTTCTTGAGAATCCACTTGATTGGAATCCACGGACGGCGCTTCATATCGTGGCGTTCAGTTACGATAAATGCGCAGTTGCGCTTGCAGTTTTTTACCTTTTCGAGGGCTTCTTTCGCTTTGTCTGATTTCATGATGTTTTCAAAAGAATCCTCTTTGATGTTGCCGATTTTCCATTCTTCGCCACTGCCGTTGCAAGGCGACACGTTGCCCCACGGGTCGATGAAGAAGAAGTCGGTCAGCGCGCCGCAGGGCGGACGATAGCCCGGGTCGTCACCGCGCAGACGGCGGTGGATGCTTCGGTTGAAGTAGGCGCGGCCGTAGTCCTTCAGGCGGTTTTTCAGTCCGCGGCGTTTCGAAGTGAGCAGCGCTTCCACGAATTTTTCGTGGGCTTCAAGTGCTTCCTGGCTTTCCAGCTGGTTGTCGTCTTTGTGGAAATACCAGGAGTTGTGCACCACCGAGTTGCCTAGCTCAACGTCAAGGGCGACGCAGAGTTCGTAGAGGTGGAGCAAGTCCTTATAGTTGTCCGGAGAAATGACAACGGAGAAGCCGATGTTCTTGCATTTGGTTTTTTTCAGTTCGAGCATCGTGCGCAACGCATGGTCGAATCCGTTGACAGTGCCGCGCTTTTTGTCGTTGAGAGCGGGAAGTCCCTCTACGCTGACGCGAATCAGAATCTTCGGATATTTATTGGCAAGCCGTACGATTGTCTCTGTATTGAAACCGTTGGTGCTCAGCTCGAGCAAGGCTGCTTTCGGATAGAGGATTTCAAAAATCCTGTCGATGTCTTTGCGGATTGTAGATTCTCCTCCGGTGATGTTGATACGCAGGCCTGCCGGCAATTTTTCGTAATATGACGGGTCGATTTCTTCTTCCGGTCTGGTCTGATGCTGCCAGATGTTGCACATATTGCATTTAGCATTGCAACGGAAAGTGGTGATGAGACTGCCTTGTATGATGTTTGCCATAATTTTCTCTCAAAAATAAGTTTCTGTTCCGTTATTATAGTATAACGAACCGCAAAGATAATTATTATTTGCGTGACAGAAAATTTTCTGTCACGCAAATAATAATTATGTGTCTATGGTTGGATGTTGAGCGTTGCCGGAGATTGGATAATTCTTACTGCTCAGAGTGGTTGCTAGTCATTGTAGGCGGCGAGTATTTCCTTGAGGTAGCGTTGCGTGCTGAACCGTTGCAATGCCTCCTTGGCAATATTTTGATAGTCAAAGGCACTTTCCCAAGCTACGGCGATGCTGTTGACCAGCGAATCGACGTGTCCGGAGCGGAAGAGCAGCCCGTTACCGGGCGTTACCAGTTCGGGGATGCCTCCGATGCGAGCACCCACCACCGGCGTTCCGGTGCAGAGCGACTCGATGACGCTGAGCGGGTTGTTTTCGTACCATTCAGAAGGTATTACGGAGAAGCGGGCGTTGGACAGCAGTTCTTTTACCTGCTGTGTGTTTTGCATTCCCAGGAACTCAATGTTTTCGCATCTCCCAAAGCGCATTCTCAAATCGTCTTCGAGCGGACCACCACCTGCTATCTTCAGCGGATATGGGAATTGGACAGCGGCTTTCTGCAGGGTCTCCTCTCCTTTTTCGTCCGACTGTCGCCCGACGTATGCATAGTATGGCTTTCTTTCGGTGGAGACCGTCAGATTCCTTGTCTTTTCCGGGTCGGCAAAGTTGCATACGACCTTCAGCTTTTCCTCGCTGAATCCGCCTTGTTTCATCTTGGATGCCATAAACGTACTTGGACAGATGAAGCAGTCCGTAGCTTTTTCCAGTCGGGAAACGTTCCATTTCCCGGCTTCCTGCCATGCAAGGAAACTGGCGGCGCGGCTTCCTTTCATACATCGTTTGGACAGAACGTTGCGTTTGTTGCCACCGATGCAGTCTTCGCAGATTTTTCCGTTGCTCAGGCAGCTGTACGCCGGGCAGACGAGTTTGTAGTCGTGGAGAGTCCACACGGTTTTCGCTCCGGCTTTTTTCGCCATTTCGACAATGACAGGCGACAGGTAGGAGTGGATGTTGTTGAAATGTACTATGTCGGGTCGGAAGTCGGTCAGAAGTTTGGCAAAAGCTTTTTTAACTCCCGCTCCTCCGAATATGCGCGAAGCCGCCTTAAGTTTGTTGCCGATGCCTCCGGAAAATGATACTTCCGGTGCAAAATAGCGGTTGAATCCCGAATCAATGTTTTCCGGATAGTCCATTGCAAAAACGGCGGTTTTATGACCGTTTTCCCGCAACAGTCGTTCGAGCGTCATCGCACAGATGCAGTCGCCTCCGCGCGGATAGTAGAATTTGTTGACAATCAGAATTTTCATCGTTTCGCTAAAATATATCCGGTTGGTTTGTCAAGTTCCTTTAGTGCTTGGTCAAATTTCTTGAAATCAGTCTTTTTAACTCCCGACTTTACGGTCGCCAGAATGCGGTCTGATTGCAAGGCAACTGCCGGCAGCAGGCTGAATGAGTCGAATGTCCTTCCGCAAATGATGACGAAATCGTGCGTCCCTTTCAGTCGGTCAATCAATTTGGCAAACGAGTCGGAAAGCAACAGGCCGGGCTCGTTGTTTCCTGCGGGAATAAGATTGATTTCCTGTTGGTTCCCGGCAGAAATATCTTCCAGGGAAGTCTTTCCGCAAAGATAGTCGGACAAAGAGTGGCTGCTGTTTGCTTTCAACTGTTTCGACAGGTTGATGTCTTCCGCTTCGACAACGGCTACTTTACGGGCTGTTTCGCTGACAAGCCGGGCGACTTCAGCGACCGTCTCCGTAGTGTCGTAGTGTTCCGACTGAGTGGCGAAC
>USOC01000235.1 GCA_900556245.1 uncultured Prevotellaceae bacterium | reverse complement strand
TTCTTGCGTGCAACCGACTTTGTTTGACGGAATAGGAAACAGACAGGAGCGAATGGCTCTGATGAAGAGCATTGATGAACTGAATCACCGTTACGGACCTAAGAAAATTCGTTTGGCGGTTGAAGGGGAAGAGCATCAGGCGTGGCACGCTAAAAGCAAGTTTCGCAGCGGTAATTATCTGTCGGATATCAACGAAGTTCTGACAATTCGGATATAAGTCGTGCGCCATATCCGGGATGGTGAGGACTGTCTGTGCAAGTGGAAATGGTTCGGAAATAATTTGAAACGCTCTTTTGTTTGGTAGAATAGAAAAAAGCCCGGCCGCATGCTGGGGGGAGCGGGCCGGGCTTGTACCTCCGCCGAGAATCGAACTCGGTTCTAAAGTTTAGGAAACTTCTATTCTATCCGTTGAACTACAGAGGCGGTTGAAGCGTTAAAATTTCTTGGCTGTGCAAAGATACAACAAGTTGGCTTTAGAAAAAAGAGGTATGCGTCATTTTTTCTTGAAGACAGCGTCTGTCGTGTCGTCAAATTTACTTATTTCCCCGGTTTTTCCGGAGTTGCTTCCCTTTCGTCGGGAGCCGCGAAGACGGAGAAGTTTACGCTTCCGTATGTCCGGTGCTCTTCAAACCAAGGTAGCATGGAGAAGTCATAGTTGCGTGAGTGCTCGATGATGAAAACGCAGCCAGGCTTCATCATTCCTGATTTGATGACAAGTTGGGGAATTTCACCAAATCGGGGCAGGTCGTAGGGCGGATCGGCGAAGATGATGTCAAATTTTCGTCGTGCGGCCGCTATGAATTTGAAAACGTCGCCACGGATGAGAGTCAGGTTTTTATCGTTGAGCTCACGAGCCACTTTTGCAATGAATGCCTGCTGGATGCCGCTTTTTTCAACCGCTGTGACAGAGGCGCATCCTCTCGAAAGGAATTCGAAGGAGATGGCGCCTGTGCCTGCAAAAAGGTCGAGAGCGTGCAGTCCGTCAAAGTCGAGCCGGTTTTCAAGTACGTTGAAAATGTTTTCTCTTGCAAAGTCGGTAGTCGGTCTTGCTGTGATGTTTTTGGGGACGTCGAATCGTCGCCGTCCGTATTTGCCTCTGATTATTCTCATTGCTGGAGTGTTAACAGGTCAAAAGGAGCCGTCATGACGTCTTTGCCAAGGCGGAGCATATCGGCCGGGAAAATCATTTGTGCCGCAAATTTTATGTGTTCCCGAATATTGGGAAGAAGATATGTCTTTAACGCTTTGTCTCCGGACAAATACAATTCGTCGGAATCGTTGGTCATTTCACATGCATTCCAGGCGTTCATGACATAGTAGAACGCATCGTCGTTATTGGAGAACCGGAATGAGTTGGCATAGACCAGCCTGTTGCTTTTGAAAGCAATGATTCTCAAGCAGTCTTTCTCGAGAAAAGCGTAGGTCTTTCCATTTGTCCCGAATTTCTCTTTTTTTGCCAGAAAGCGTAACAGGGGTGTCAGGGAATGCAGAATCGGCGGATTGTAGAAAGTTCTCCGAAGAAAGGAGTCAATTTCTCGGTCAATGGAATAAGCGATTGAAACTCCTGTTTCTTCAATTCGGTCGACCGCCATCAGCTCGTGGTCGGCATGGAAGATGTAGTTGAAATATCTGCGGCACTCCTCGGGACAGCCGGCAGTCATTTCGTCCGGGATGACAAGGAATTTGTCGCTGTCTACAAGAATGGATGTCTGGCCGAATTGGGAGAGGAAAAAAGGGTTGTCGTAGACGGCGGATTCAACCTCAGCCACGAATTTACCTTCGTTTCCGTTGAGTTTTACGGCACCGAATGTCAACGATTCGTCTTCCACGCGGCTAGAAGCCGCATATTTCAGTTCAGAGCCGGACAGGTGCAGAGCCAGTGTCCACACTTCGGGGTGTGAAATCTCAGGAAGCCGTTTGTTCGTTTCGTTGTCCATTTCAGATGTGTTTTGAATGAGTCGGCAAAAGCGACACTTCTGCGTGCTTTTGCCGAAATCAAGTTCAAAGTTACAAATTATTCCCGAAAAACAGCACACAGGAGGTGATGGAGACTGTCTTTTTTCCGGAAATCGAGGTGTTGAAGAATCGGCAGTGCACTTATTTTTGTAATTTTGTGGAAAAAGCAAGGAGATGACAGAAACCGAACGAATCATAGGAACAGAAATGCTACGCCGTCTTCCGTATGAGCCTAACGGGCAACAGATGGAGTTGGTGGCGGCTCTGAGCAAATTTGCAGTATCCGGAGATGACCGTTCGGCGTTTTTGCTGAACGGTTATGCGGGGACGGGCAAAACATCGTTGGTCGGTGCCTTGGTGCGGACGTTGGATAAGCTGCAACAGAAGTCGGTATTGCTGGCACCGACCGGGCGGGCGGCAAAAGTTTTTTCATCGTATGCGGGGCATCCGGCGTTTACAATTCATAAAAAAATCTATAGACAGCAATCTTTCTCCAACGAGCTGAGCAATTTTTATGTGAACGATAATTTGACAACTCACACTCTCTATATAGTGGATGAGGCCTCGATGATTTCCAATGAGGGACTGTCCGGTTCCATGTTCGGCACGGGCAGGTTGCTGGACGACCTGGTGCAGTTTGTCTATTCCGGCCAGGGATGCCGCCTGCTGCTGATGGGCGATACGGCACAGCTGCCGCCAGTGGGGGAGGAGCAGAGTCCTGCCCTCTTTGCCGATGCCTTGAAAGGCTACGGGCTGGAAGTGGTGGAGGTGGACTTGACGCAGGTAGTGCGTCAGGAGCAGCAGTCGGGTATCTTGTGGAATGCCACCCGCCTGAGGCAGTTGATAGCGGAAGACGATTGTTACAGCCTGCCAAAAATAAAGGTTTCGGGGTTTGCCGATATTAAAGTTCTGCCCGGTAATGAGCTGATAGAAACGCTGAACTCTTGCTACGACCATGACGGGTTGGATGAAACTATCGTGGTGTGCCGCTCCAACA
>USOC01000234.1 GCA_900556245.1 uncultured Prevotellaceae bacterium | reverse complement strand
TTGATGTCGTGGAAATGCAGTCCTGTAGTCGGTTCGTCGAAGATAAACAGTGTCGGGACCTGCCGTTCCATACTCAGGAAGTAAGCTAACTTGATGCGTTGGTTTTCGCCGCCGGACAGAGTCGAAGAGGATTGTCCTAGTTTGATATATCCGAGTCCGACATCCTGCAGGGGTTTCAGGCGTTTCACGATTTTTGCTTCTGTGGTGCCGGTCGACTCGCTGAAAAACTCAATGGCTTGATTGACGGTCATGTCGAGCACATCGAAAATATTCTTTCCGTTGTATTCTATTTCGAGGACTTCTCTTTTAAATCGTTTGCCATGACAGCTTTCGCAAGTGAGGGTGATGTCTGCCATAAACTGCATTTCGATGGTAATCGTTCCTTCTCCTTTGCATTCTTCACACCGACCGCCTTCTGCATTAAATGAGAAATACCCCGGGCTGTAGCCCATCTGTTTTGCGCTTTGCATTTCCCGATGGGATTCTGGTCGACAAACTCGACAGACTCAATCATGTTCAAGTCGCCTCCGATGGACGAGAACGAGCCCGGAGCATCGCCGGATTCTCCAAGATGGCGAAGCATTGCGCGGTAGAGAATGTCGCGCACGAGCGTCGATTTGCCGGAGCCGCTGACACCGGTCACGGCGGTCATCACATTGAGGGGGAATCTTACGTTGATGCCCTTCAAGTTGTTTTGTGCCGCACCTTTTATTTCAATGTAGTTGCGTGATTTGCGGCGTATTTCCGGTATGGGAATCTCCAATTTTCCTGTCAGGTAGCTTACGGTGAGGCTTTCGGCGGAATCTTCGAGAGCATCGACCGGACCTTGATAGATGACCTCTCCTCCGAGACGGCCGGCTTTCGGACCGATGTCGATAATGTAGTCTGCCGCACGCATGATTTCTTCGTCGTGTTCAACTACGACAACCGTGTTGCCCATCTGCTGGAGACGGCGCAGGATTGCAATCAGCCGTTGCGTGTCGCGTGAATGGAGACCGATGCTCGGTTCGTCGAGGATGTAGAGCGATCCCACCAGACTGCTACCGAGCGATGTCGCGAGATTGATACGCTGGCTTTCTCCTCCGGAGAGTGATGAAGAAAGCCGGTCGAGTGTCAGATATCCAAGTCCGACGTCGCATATGTAGCCGATGCGTGTGCGTATCTCCGTCAGCAACCGTTTCGCCACCTTGCTTTCGTGGTCTGAGAGAGTCAGCCTCTCAAACCAGTCACGCAATTCCGACACCGGCATTTTTACAATTTCGGCAATCGACTTATCCATAATTTTGACGTAGAGCGCATCTTTGCGCAACCGGCTGCCACCGCATTCCGGACAGGGCGTTTTTCCCCTGTAGCGGGCCAGCATCACGCGGTATTGTATCTTGTATTGATTTTCCTGTATCATCCTGAAAAAGCTGTCGATGCCATGGATGCCCATTTCTTCGTCTCCGTGCCAGAGAAGTGATTTTTCTTTCTCTGTCAGTTGGTAATATGGGCGGTGAACCGGAAATTTCAGTTTTGTTGCCGCATAGATGAAAGCCATTTTCCATTCGCTCATCTTTTCTCCCCGCCAACAGACGACAGCATCGTCGTAGAGCGACAACGCTTTGTTTGGCACCACCAGATCTTCGTCGATGCCGAGCACTTTCCCAAAGCCTTCACATACGGGGCAGGCTCCGTATGGATTGTTGAAGTTGAACATTTGGTCGGTCGGCTCGGTGAACCGGATACCGTCTTCCTCAAAGCGCTTGGAAAAATGGTGGACACTGATTTCTCCATTATCATGCCATGCTTTGATGCAGCACTGGTTGTCGCCTTCATGGAAGGCTGTTTCGATGGAGTCGGTCATGCGGCTTACAGCATCTTGTTCTTTGCTTGCCGTCAGACGGTCGACCAGCAGATAGCAACCCTCGACCGAAGGCAGTCCGTCGGATTCCAGCACATCTTCGATATTGAGGAAACGTCCGTCCTTTTCCAGTCGGGAGAAACCCTCTTTGCGGTAGATTTCGATTTGTTCAGCCGGCGTTCGTCCTTCCGGAACGCAGATGTATGCAAGGATAGCTATCCTTGTACCTTCAGGGTAGGAGTTGATGGAAGCCACTACATCATCTACCGTGTGCTTTTTGACGATGTTTCCTGACACGGGGGAATAGGTTTTGCCGATTCGCGCGAAGAGCAGTCGAAGATAGTCGTAGACTTCCGAAGCCGTTCCGACAGTACTGCGGGGATTGCGGGTGCTCACTTTCTGTTCGATGGCAATAGCCGGCGGCAAACCTTTGATGTAGTCGCATTCCGGCTTCTGCATGCGTCCCAGAAACTGTCGGGCATAGGATGAGAGACTTTCCACATAGCGACGTTGTCCTTCGGCGTATAGTGTGTCGAAGGCAAGCGAAGATTTTCCGGATCCGGAAAGCCCGGTGATGACAATGAATTTACCGCGCGGAATCTCAACGTCGATGTTTTTGAGGTTGTTGACTCTTGCGCCTTTGATGATGATATTTTTGTTTGCCATTATTGCTTGTCAGTCGTATTCTTCAGAGACTGGAGGTCGTGACCTGTCGGAGCTTGGTAAAGCCGAAGCCCGAATTTCGTCAGAGAAGCGTAGGCCGTCTCCATAATTCCAGATTTGATATGTTCGTAAACCACCCATTCCGTCCGGGCGGAGAAAGTGTAGATTTCCAGCGGAATGCCGTGGGGCGTTGCCGGCAAAAGTCGCGCCATCAGTTGGGGCGTCGGGGAGATGTCCGGATGATTGCGCAGCAGATGCTCGACATAATGTCTGTAGAAATACAGATTGGTTACCGGTTGCTCCGGAATTGGCAGTTCCGGGATGAGCGAAGCGTAGGCAGCTGTTTCGCCTGCATTGCAGAACCGGACAGACTGAGCGTCGATGAGCACCGGCTCTTTGATGCGTCTTTTCCCTGAATCCTGCATACCTCTCCAGTTTTGAAACGAATCGCTTACAAGG
>USOC01000233.1 GCA_900556245.1 uncultured Prevotellaceae bacterium | reverse complement strand
GACAAACGTATATTTGGCAATCCATGCCTCTCCGGCTTTTTCCGCAGGGAAGTATTGATAGATTTCAGCCTTCGAATTGTCGACCGGAACGACCGTAATCCAGTTGGCACCTGCCGTCTGAGCCATTATCTCTTCTTCTCCATCCTTTGCTGTCCAGATAGCCACCTTCTCGCCGTCGCTGGCGCGAACAATGGCAAAATGAGAAACCCTTTCCTTGCCACCTTTATATTGCAACAAGGCAACGATATATCTCTCACCGCCGAGGTCAAACATCGTGTTTCCTACCATATGGCAGTTGTATGCCGGGTCAAAGCTCCAGATACTCTGGGCTGTCGTATAGTCGTTCTTGTTTGTCGCTTCCATAATGCCTTCCGAAGTAGTAGTCACCTCTACGCCCTTCAGCCCTACAAAACGGCAATCCATACAATATTCATCACCATATTTGAATGCCACGACAGAAGTCAGCGAACTCATTCCGGGCACTTGTGCCTGCAAGCCTTCCACCGGATTCACAAAACACTTTTCATTGATGATAGCCAACGTGTTGTCATCGTCCTGCACGCCGTTCTTCACCGGCAATACATTCAAGTATTTACGGCGATTGACATTCCATACCATAACGCCGCCTTCTTCACTCATCACATTTCCTTGCGCATGTCCGAAAAAGTCGCAACGCATATCGCTGCTCAAGGAAGCGGGAGGAGGACAGGCTAACATCAAATCGATGTCTTTTGCCGGCGCTGTTCCGTTGGCATAGATACGAACCGGACGAGTCGTGCCCGACTCTTTGCCAAAATCAAATTCCGTCACGTTTGTCACAATGATGTTGCCTGCGTCATCCGCACAGATACCCGTACTTTTGGTGGTCGAAGGCAACGTTCCCAACTTTCCTGTCTGATCCCAGATTTCAATTTCTCCCGCCGGACGGTTCTGAAGATAGAACTTTCCATTGGCATAACACCCCTGACGGACATCCGTTCCGGCAGCCGTCGTGTTTGTCTTCCATTCCCTTGTCAAAGTGAAGTCACCTTGAGCGTTTGCCACATTTGCCATACCCATGGCTACAGCAAATGTAAAAAGTAACGTTTTTTTCATTTTGTAAGATTTTAAGTGGTCTATAACTGTTGTTTAAATCATCGTTAATCCAAATTGATGCGTTTTCCGGAAATCGGATCAAGAGTCAGCGACGAACCGTCGGGAAGTGTCACTGTATGCGGACGACTGTCACTATTCACCACATACATCACCCTCTGTCCTTTCGCCGAGAGCCATTCCGCCCCTTTCACGACATAGTCGCGACCAAAAGTAGGCACATCCACCATCGGATTGTCGCCTCCCGGTATGATTTCGCCCAAATAGCGTCCACCGACGAACACGTCATGCTGGCCGGCGCGCAACTGTGTCAGATTGCGCAAAAAAAGAGCTTCATATTCCGAACGCTCGTCCACCCACAACAGCCGCGGGTCAACCCATCCGAGCTGTGCCCCATAAAGGAAGCACTGCATATTCTGATATCGGAACTCCCCTTGGCGTACATCCGTATAGGGCGTATAGGTATATGCACAAGTCAGCACCCGGTCTGAATAAATAAGCGGATAGAGCGGAACAATCCGACATTCCGGACTGTGTGGCGTATTGACTGTCAGCAGAATATCAAAGCTGGGGATATAGCACTCCGCATTTTCCTCCGAAAATACCACATTGCCTTTCCGCAGATGATTCGCCCGCAGCTCTTTCATCATGTCGCGATAGGAATGATACCAGAACTCGCCACCCCCGGCCGGGTGACCGTGGTTGGGGGCATAACATGGATAAGGAGCCGCCGCCGCAATCTGGTCGATATACAGACCGTCCGTATGGAGCTCGTCCTGAATACGGTCGGCAAGTTCGAGAATCACATCGTTCCAAATCGGGGAAGAAGGGCAAGTGACCGTATTCGGAACTATCGAAGTCGGATAGACTTCCGTATATAAAGCTCCGTCCGGACGACGGCATGACGCATCCTTTCCGTTTCTCGTGCGATAGCTTTCAGTTGCCGGATCCCAAAGCCGTCCATTAATGTATGGCATCACTTGGCAATTACGCGCTCTGACTGCACGCACAATCGGCTCAAACTTCGGATTGGCCGGGAAATAGTCAGGATAGTGGGAATCATAATTGTGATGATGCCAGAAATACCAATGGAAACAAAGATTTTCTCCAAAATAGTCAATTGCCCGATGGACGGCAGTCACAGTCGTATCTCCCAAATACTTAGCTCTCATCCAAAGGTCTTTCTCCACCATCCATTCGGGAATATTGCGCTCTTTAAGCGTCTTGCCTCCCCACTCGGTAGTCAAGGCAAAAGGACGATACCACTTCAGAGCCGCCTTGCTCCAGCCTTCAGGATGAAAACCGCAGACCGTGGTCCACGGAACGTCGAAACGCCCGCTTTTGCTCCATCCGTAGGAAGCCACGACCTCCGTACCGAAACGGACCTTTCCGCCGGTCTCTTTCACGCGCATCATTTTGCCGCAAGCATTGCGATCCTCCGGAGAGTAATAGAACGTACCCTTGCTCCAGTCGAGCATCATCAACTGCATTGATGCGTTCCACGACGGATAATTGGCCTCATAATCACCGTTTTGTTTCAATGCATATTCATTCCCCCATCCGCCGGGAGTAATTACCCTGGCTGTTCCGGGAGAGACCAGCGACAGTTCCGGGCATTTGAAATTGCCGACTACCCATCCCTCAGGCAAACTGGCCGAAAGATTCCACTGCAAGAGTTCCGAACGGTCGGAAAGCGACACCTTCATTTCAACAGGATAGTCGTTTCCGTCATAATTCAGTCTGGTGTTCCAGCGGAACACCAGCGATACAATCGTATCGCCGTGCTCCATCGTACATCCTTGATAGACTGCAAACCTCGGCGAAAGCTCCGGAGTCTCGCCCTGCCGACCGCGATAGACTATACTCAACGGCACGCGCTTGCTTCCC
>USOC01000232.1 GCA_900556245.1 uncultured Prevotellaceae bacterium | reverse complement strand
AGTCGGGGTACCAAGATTCGAACTTGGGACCCCCTGCTCCCAAAGCAGGTGCGCTAACCGGACTGCGCTACACCCCGAATGCAATTCCTAAATTTTGCGTTGCAAAGGTATGCCGTTTTTTTTGATTATGCAAATTTTGGAGCGATTTTTTTAGGAATAAGTGTGCCAGAGTCAAATTTTCTGCCAACTTCGGTCGTCGGCCACCGATTTATTAGTAATTTTATACCATCAAAACAAAAGAATAATAAAACGGTTATGAAGAAAGTGTTAGTGACCGGAGCCGACGGCTTTATCGGTTCCCACCTGACAGAGGCGTTGCTTGCCGAGGGATGTGAAGTGCGTGCGTTGAGTGTCTACAACTCATTTAACGACTGGGGTTGGCTTGAAGGACTGCGTCATCCGGGACTGGAAGTGGTCAGTGGCGATGTGCGCGATCCGAATTTTTGTCGGGAAGCGGCACGCGGTTGCGACACGATTTTCCATCTCGCTGCACTCATAGCTATTCCTTACAGCTATGTGGCGCCCGACAGCTATGTCGATACGAACATCAAGGGAACGCTCAATATCTGTCAGGCTGCGCGTGATGCAGGGGTAGGGCGACTTATTGTCACGTCGACCTCAGAAGTTTATGGAACAGCGTTACGCGTACCTATTGACGAAACCCATCCCAAACAGCCACAGTCGCCTTATTCAGCCACAAAAATAGGCGCAGACGCCATAGCCGAAAGTTTCTATAACGCATTCGGTCTGCCTGTGGTCATTGCACGGCCTTTCAATACGTATGGACCCCGGCAGTCCGCCCGGGCGATTATTCCGACAATCATTACTCAGATAGCCAACGGTATGCGTGAAATCAAGGTGGGCGATTTGCGTCCGACGCGGGACTTCAACTTCGTCAAAGACACTTGTCGCGGTTTTATAGCCTTGGCCAAAGCGACGGGAATCGAAGGACAGGAAATCAACATTTGCAGTAAAAGTGAAATTTCGATGGCCGACACCTTGTCGACGATTGCCCGATTGATGGGGGCAGATGTCACATGGGTGCAGGATCCGCAACGTATTCGTCCCGAAAACTCGGAAGTGTTCCGTCTGTTTGGGGATAATGCGAAAATCTGTTCGCTGACCGACTGGCGTCCGCAGTACAGCCTTGAAGAAGGCTTGAAAGAAACCATTGCGTGGTTTTCCAATCCGATAAATCTTTCAAAATATAAATACGACATCTATAACCGATGAATAAGGTAGTAACCGTATTGATGCTTGGCGGGGCAAAGCGCGTCTCGCTGGCGCGTCTGCTGATAGAAGCCGGCAAGCGGATGGGGGTGACGGTGAAAATCGTCAGCAGCGAGATTCAGGCAAATGTGCCCATAGCCAGTGTCGGCAAGGTCGTTGAAGGAATGCGCTGGCGTGATTCCGGCATCTATGACAATTTGGCAACAGTCATTCGCGAAGAGCGAGTTGATATTGTGTTACCCTTTGTGGATGGCGCGATTGAGGTGTGCTCCCGGTTGAAGGAACAGCATCCCGACGTCTTTGTGCCCGTGTCTGACTTCGATGTTGCCCATGCGATGTTTGACAAAGCCGAGGCGGCGCGGCTGTTTGAAGAGAAAGGATTCGCTATCCCGGCGACCTATACGGTCGGCAATTGCAGGTTTCCGGCTATACTGAAACCTCGCGAGGGGTCTGCTTCCAAAGGAATCAAGGTGGTGGAAAACGAAGAGGAATTGCGTCGGGAGAAAGATTTGGAGCGTTATTTAATACAAGAATATATAGCAGACAAAGAGGAGTTTACGGTGGACTGCTATGTGTCGTCCATCAGCCGGCAGGTGCTCTGTACCGTGCCGCGTTTGCGGATTTCAACATCGGGCGGAGAGGTCGACCGGACGCAGACATGCCGTATCCCTGCTTTGATAAAGGCATCCCGGCAGGTGTTGTGCGATTTGGGGCTTTTAGGACCTGTCACTTTGCAGTTCCTCCACGATAAGCGTGACGGGCGCTATCTGCTGATGGAGATAAACCCTCGCCTTGGAGGAGGCGTGGTCTGCTCAATTCTGGCAGGAGCTGACATTGCCGGAATGATTTTGACGGAAGCCTCAGGGGTTGCGGCTTCTCCGTGCGACGACTGGCGCGACGGTGCGTTGATGGCGCGATATTTCAGTGAAGTGATGTTTTAACAGGAAAAGATATGAATCGGACAATCATTATCGCCGAAGCAGGCGTGAACCATAACGGACGCTACGATTTGGCACTCAAGATGGTGGACGAGGCCAAACGGGCGGGAGCGGACTATGTGAAATTTCAGACGGCCAAGCCGGAACTCGTCATTTCAACGTTTGCTCCGAAAGCGGAATATCAGAAAGAGACCACCGGAGAAGGCGAAAGTCAGTTGGATATGTGTCGTGCCATTCATTTGCCGCTCACCGACTATAAGCCGTTGAAGGATTATTGCGACAAGGTTGGAATAGGATTTATGAGCACCCCGTTCGATTTGGTTTCAATCGACGTGCTGGAACCGCTCGAGATGGATTATTACAAAATACCGTCCGGGGAAATTACCAACCTGCCTTATTTGCGGAAAATTGCGTCGAAGGGGCGAAAAGTCATCATTTCTACCGGAATGAGCGAGATGGAAGAAATAGAAGCGGCCTTGAAAGTGCTTGAAACGGGAGGGTTGAAGCGAAGTGATATACTTGTGCTTCATTGCAATACGGAATATCCTACGCCGATGTCCGACGTCAATCTTCGGGCGATGCTCGACATTCGCAACCGTTTGGGGGTGGAGGTCGGCTATTCCGATCATACGCGTGGAATAGAAGTTCCCATTGCCGCTGTCGCCTTGGGCGCCAAGGTGATAGAAAAGCATTTTACGCTTGATAAAACCATGACAGGACCCGACCACAAGGCTTCATTGGAGCCAGACGAGCTGAAGTCGATGGTCGATGCGATTAGAAATATCGAATCGGCATTGGGTGACGGGCATAAGCG
>USOC01000231.1 GCA_900556245.1 uncultured Prevotellaceae bacterium | reverse complement strand
CTCTTTAGCTCAGTTGGCCAGAGCACGTGATTTGTAATCTCGGGGTCGTTGGTTCGAATCCGACAAGAGGCTCTCCAAAAGCAACCGTTCTGGTTGCTTTTTTGTTTTTCACAATGTTGATTTTTTTTAATAGTTGAGGCTGTGCAAGTGAAATTGCACAGCCTCGCTGAGTGGGTAGTTGAGATTAGTCGTTGGCTACGTCGGAGATGAAGTCGGCGGCGCGACTGCCTTTGAGTACAGTTACCGGCGAAAGTGTCCGATCGCCAAACGTGTCGTATTGCAGAATCTGAAATGCGGCATATTTGCGGTTGGATGCCGAAAAGCACTCCACGTATGCCGAGGCATTGTCGACGGTTTGAAGCGCATTGATGCCGGCAAAGTCACTTGCCAATTGTTTCAGTTGGGGAAAGCGTTCAGGGGCATAGACAAACCGTCGGTGTCTGACCGGACTTCCGCTTTCTGTCTCTGTCCAATGGCTATGCTTGAATACCAGCCGGAAAATTCCGATACCGGCAAGAGTCCAGCCCGCCACGATGCGGAGCATGTTCATGTTCGATTTCGGGTCGTCGATGCTGAGCAATAGCAGAATGTAGAGACCTGCCGCAATGATGATTAGTGACAGGATGATTGACTTTGGGTCGATTTTTTTGGTGATGCCTTCACAAGAGGCGCAGTTGATTGTATTGTTGTTTGATTCCATTTCTTTGATGTTTATTTGATTGTTGATAATTGTTTTTTCCCTTGTCAATGTGGAGACAAGGGGGTTGGACGCAGAATTGTATTCTGTCGTCCAGTCATAAAGTTTGAAGTTGGTAAGAAATGAAATCTAAATGATGATATGCCTGATGGCATAGACATAGCGGGGCAAGTCGGACGAATGACTCAGGTCGTGCCTGGCGGGAAATACATCCATGGCCACCTCGGTCAGTCGGCAAAAGGAAGTGCGGACGAACTTGGCGTAGCTTTTCAGAAACTTGTTAAGTTCTTGTGAGGCAATTCGCACGTTCGTTTCGCTTTGTGCGGAAAAACTGTTGGATGTATTTGCCGGCCGGCCGGCTGCGAAACCATCAGTTAACGATATCCTGAAGCAAGAGGCGTGTTCGTTTTCTCCAGTGTCTGTCGGATTGTAGATTTCCGTTTGATTGGCGACAGTCGCATTTTCCGGCATTTGCGTGTCGGAACAAGACGGTAGGATGAGCGTCGTCAAGGTCACCAGAAGGAAAAAAAGAAACTGTCTCATGAATGTGCAACGGTTGCAATATTACGGTGCAAAGGTAGCAAAATCTGATTGTTATTCTTTGTTCCGGTTGAAAATTTTACAATTTTGTGATAAAAAAGAAGTGTTTGCTTTGACATATTTTAGGATGAATCATTTTGTGCGGATGAATCAAGTTGCCTATTTTTGAAAAAAATATAAGAATATCAAAAGAAAAAGATTATGAGGAAAATTTTTTTTGCGTTTGTTTTTGCCATTTTGTCCGCCCAAGTGTCTTTTGCTCAAGATTGGCTGTCGCTTTTTATCGGTAGTGCGAATAAATATGCTTCCGTCGAATTGTCCGACTATCGGCAACGGCTTAGCATAGAGTATGGTATTCCGGGTTCGGCGCTCGACGGCTACTATCGTCAATGCGGAAATGACTGGGGTAACGTTGGCCTGGTTCTTGAAATTGGCCGCAGTTCGGGGAGAAATATGGACGAAGTATGCAAATATTATAAACGCTATCACAAACACGGGTGGAATCGTGTGCTTCTCGAGTTGGGAATTCGTCCGGGAGCGTCGTGCTATGATGGCTTCTATGAACGGCTTCATCATCACCATGATGCGTGGGACAAGCACTATAAGAATTATTGTGACCGTCATGGAAAAAAGCATGGAAAGCGTCATGGACGCAAGCACGACAACGGCAAGCACAAGGGACATTACAAGAATCGCCACAAATAGTGCTCCAAGCAGAGGCGTCAGGCCGGTAATTTATGCCGCACCGCAGAATTGGGGATGGAAAACTGCATGAGATATGCGGCTCTTTCATTTAGCCTTTGTCCGAATCGGACTTTGGAAAATATTTTTCTTCTCTCCTGTGTGCGGAGTTTGCGTCGAGGAGGTTAAAACCGTAGGGTTGGGCAATTTTCTGCGTCCATCACCCGCAAATTCAAGTCAGGAAAAATTCGGGAAACTGAAAGAATGCATACTCATTTCGCTCGGTTGCCGGGCTTTCAACTCTTTCCCGGCTGAAGCCGTACTCGCCCTATTCGCTTCGCGCACAGGACGAGACAAACATTTTGTTTTGCCAGTTTGCCACAAATTTTGAATTTGCAAAGCGTTTTTAAATGAAAGAGTCGTGTATGGGTGATGCGTTTTTTTGTGATTTTTCCTCCAAAATCTTGCATTTCTCGCGGGAAACAAATATCTTTGCATTCGCTTTAGGGACAATTCGCCTGTTTGGCGTATGTTCGTTAGAAGCTCGGTCCTATAGCTCAGTTGGTTAGAGCATCTGACTCATAATCAGGGGGTCCTTGGTTCAAGCCCAAGTGGGACCACAATTTAATCATCAAGCACTTACATTCATTTGTAGGTGCTTTTTTGTTTTTTGTGACGGACGGAATGTTGTTGTAACTTTGCGGGTGATGAACCAGCGGAAAATCATACATATCGATATGGACGCTTTCTACGCTTCCGTGGAGCAGCGCGACCATCCTGAACTCAGGGGAAAACCGATAGCCGTAGGACATGCCGACGAGCGGGGAGTGGGGGCGACTGCCAGCTATGAGGCGCGGCGTTTCGGTGTTAGGTCGGCGATGTCTTCTGTAAAAGCAATGCGCCTTTGCCCGGAATTGGTGTTTGTGGAAGGGCGTATGGAGGTGTATAAAGAGGTTTCCGCACAGATTCACGATATTTTCCATGAATATACCGATTTGATAGAGCCGTTATCGCTCGATGAAGCGTTTCTCGATGTGACGGAAAACAAAAAAGGAATGCCGCTTG
>USOC01000230.1 GCA_900556245.1 uncultured Prevotellaceae bacterium | reverse complement strand
GCAAATAGCCTCTGGTCAGAGGAATGAGACGGCTAGGCTCGGCGGCAATCGACATCTGCTACGTAGCATGCGGAAATCTCGACGCATACTGGGAACTGAATCTTCACGAATGGGATGTATGCGCCGGATTGCTGATTGCTTCGGAAGCAGGAGCGACATTCAAGCACTTTCGGTCTGATCGAAATATTTCCGTAATCGCAGCCACGCCGTCAATTATGGCCAAAATTGCCCCTTTGATTTCAGAAAAACCGTTTACCGACGACCCGTTCGGCATTTATCACAAATGTCAGCTATGAAAAAATATCCTGTTTTGCTTGCCGCCTGTGTTGCGGTCACCTCTTTGGCAACAACCGCCTGCCGCTCACAAAAATCTGAGACTGTTATGGATAATACCACTGCGCAAATGCGCCAGCGCCACTCATCATCTACAAGACAAAGCGCGACTATTCGCAAAATGTCCCGGTGATGATGGACGATAGCCGCACACGCATTGTCTCATACCCGGCCCCTTCCGATGTCAGAATTGGAGGAAGGCTTGCAACACCCGATTCTCTTGACAACGGATATTGGCTGGACAACAGAGGGATTGGAGAGAATGTCGCATTCCTTTCGTTCACCTACGAAGAATACTCCAACCTGAAAGAAGTGCCTTCTATGGAAACCCTGATGGAAAGCATCATTGACAAAGACCCGCTGGTAAAACTCGTCAGATGCGGTCGACGCAGCGATTACCGTGGCAAAAACCTGGTCGACGAAATGAACCGTCACATCCGAGAAAACCATCTGGAATAAACATTCCATCATAAAAAATGACAAGAGCTGTGACTTCCCGATATGGGAAAGCATGGCTCTTTTCCGTTTTTGACACGAAGCGGCTCATGTCCTTACCCGGATGCTATGCTCCCACAACGGACAATGGAAATCAGACGGTTTTTATCGTCCAGGCATCAATGACAGCAACTTCTTTGACAGAACCAACCGAACTTGGTCGATTAAAACAGATGCGATGAAAACACCCGCCATCAGAGCAACGCAGGCGGCAACAAACGTTGCACCTCCAAATTGCGTGTCAAACATCCAAACAAGCCCCCTTAACTTTAGCCAGATGTATGGTGGCTTATGCAACAGATAGACCATAAAGGCGGATGCTGCCACCCGATTGACAAAATCCGAGCAGAACGGACGAAGCCTGACAAAGCCTAGAAACAGACAGACCGAAGATAGCAGAACAAACGGACTGTTGTAGAAAAAAGCTTTTGACGTAAAGAAAGTCGATGTAAACACGAAGACGGTCATGACAAAATAGAGAACGAAATAGCCTGCTGAGGAAACCCGCCCGACAGTGCTCTGAAACCGTCTTAACACATACCCCACAACATAGAGCAGCAGCATTTGCATCACGTTGTAGCCGGACGGATTTATCTTGCCGCCACAAAACCAGCCTAAATAGACATTCAGGAAAAGTAATGCGGCAACAAAAAAAAGCAAGTTGCGACTGTCGAGCGACACAAGTCCCCTGTTCAACATCGGACTAAGCAGGTAAAGCGCCAGATAGGCCGGAACAAACCACAAGTCGGTGGCTGAAAAGACTCGCAGAGAATCAAAAAAACCGTCAGCCCATATGCCGGCATCCACGCAGCGAATTGCAAAAATTGTCATTGATGCAAACAGACACCAAAAGACATAGCCGGAAATACCACGCCAAGAAGCACGAATGCCATAGTAGCCGGAAATCAACACAAAGCAATTGACCAGCTGTAGGATGATGACTTAACTCTTCAACCGTCGGCAAGCCAAAAGCAGCGCCGACAAAATGCACCGTAAGCACCATCACCATGCTCAAAATCCGCAATAGCTCGACCGACGAATTTCGTCCGTTCATGTCAGAATGCCTCTCCTATAGCAAACACAAAACCTTTTTGTCCGCGCCCGAACCCAAAGTCTATACGGCCGTTGACATTATGCTTCAGCTCAACCCGCAGACCGACACCAAAGTTCGGGAGCAGGTCGCGACTGCGAAAATGCCCGAACGATGAAAAGACATTGCCGACTCCGGCCCAGACAACCGCTCCGAAACGGCTGAAAAGATGCTGGCGGAGTTCCGCCTGCACAGAAACCATGTTGTTGTCTATATATCGACCCGCATAATAACCGCGCATCCTGACTCCTCCCGCTCCCAAAGACTCTCGCAAAGGCCAAGGCGATTCCATACTGTTAAAACTCCCATACGCATCAACCGCCAAAATTGAACCTTTCCACATCGGCAAATAATAATTGTAGAACAGGGAAAGATTAAAGAGCGTGCGGTCGTCAGTTCCAAGAAACTGTGGCTTGACAGAACCGCGGATGACGAAATTCATCCCTCGAGTCGGCTGAAGAATAAAATCGCGAGTGTCATATTGCAGCGAGAATCCCAGCCCCGTATAGAAATACGAAGGTCCCTGACCGTCAAGATACGACCAGTCGTCGAGTGCCGTTATCTCACTGTACACAAAGTCGAGCAAAGCTCCGACATTAAAGTTTCCCGTGACCCGATAGACAAAGTCGGAATTCCATTTCAACTGGTTTCGCGTGTAGCGCACTTTAGGATTCCGTCCGCAGTCTTCACGGTTGACCCCCCAAAAGTCGAGAGGCGAATACGCATACTCCAATTTATAGCTTAACCGCATCTTTCTCCCCGGGAAGTGTATATTACCGTTGGCCACAAGCGAAAACAGCCCGTTCAGAGTCACGTTGCCGATGAGCGTAATGTCTGACGGCTGCATGATTGAGTCGGTCTTGTCGAGACGGAACAGGCCTGTTGCTCCTCCCCCAATACCGAAACTGCCTTCTCTCGTATAGGATGGCAGCACAATAAAACTGATATCGATGGGCTTCTCGAACGAACGGTCGACGTTACCCGTCACAAGACGGTCAAGATAAGACAAGAACTTGTTGTTTCGCTTGAACAGGGTCGTGAACAGTCCGGGTTGTGTCTGCGGAGCAGTCGAAGATGCCTGTCGGGCTGAATCTGCCTGCATCCGAT
>USOC01000229.1 GCA_900556245.1 uncultured Prevotellaceae bacterium | reverse complement strand
GTCTACCCTCCGCCCCTGCGCATCGACAATATGAAGCGAACGGTGAATGCAAGCCTGATGATAAAGTCTTATATCACGAGGGCAAGTTCCTACGAGCTTCCCAAAAAACAAATAAAGTTCCTTCTCCCGAGAGAAAAGGAACTTTATACAAATTCTAATCCGGTCACAGACAGTCACAACGGACGCTTAAGCTTTGAATTTCTTCACAATGATGCTGGCGTTGTGTCCGCCGAATCCGAATGTGTTCGAAAGAGCGGCATTAACCGTGCGCTTCTGTGCTTTACCGAAAGTAAAGTTCAGATTATAATCGATTTCCGGATCTTTGTCTTCTTCCTCATGGTTGATTGTCGGAGGTACAATGTCCTCAACAACCGCCTTCACACAGAAGAGAGCCTCAAGAGCTCCGGTTGCACCCAAAAGGTGACCCGTCATTGATTTCGTTGAACTGATATTGAGTTTATAGGCGTGTTCGCCAAACAAACTCTGGATAGCCTTCACTTCCGAAAGGTCTCCAACAGGGGTAGACGTTCCGTGTACATTGATATAGTCAATGTCTTCCGGTTTCATACCTGCGTCTTCCAACGCATTTTTCATCACCAACTTTGCGCCCAAGCCATCAGGATGGGTTGCAGTCAAGTGGTATGCATCTGCCGACATGCCGCCTCCGGCCACTTCCGCATAGATGTGTGCACCACGCGCCAAAGCGTGCTCCAATTCCTCAAACACAAGGCAAACGCCGCCTTCTCCCATCACGAAACCGTCACGCGAACCGCTGAACGGACGCGAAGCATGTTCGGGATCGTCATTGCGAGTGGAAATAGCGTGCATTGAGTTGAAGCCGCCCACACCTGCCGGGAAGATTGCAGCTTCCGCACCGCCTGTCACAATTGCGTCAGCCTTACCCAAACGGATATAGTTGTACGCATCAATCAAAGCGTGGGTTGAAGAAGCACAAGCGGAGACTGTCGCGAAGTTAGGGCCGCGGTATCCATATTGCATGGAGATGTGACCCGCTGCCATATCGGCAATCATTTTCGGAATAAAGAAAGGATTGTATTTCGGACCCTTTTCCTTATTCATGGCATAATAGCCCGCTTCTTCTTCAAAAGTATGCAATCCGCCAATTCCGGCAGCAAATATCACCCCTACGCGATCTTTGTTCAAGCCTTCCGACTCTTCAAGACCGGCATCTTTAATGGCCTCACGGGCCGAAACAACGCCGTATTGCGCATAAAGGTCGTATTTGCGGACTTCTTTGCGGTCAAAATGATCAGCAGAGTTGTAGCCCTTTACCTCACACGCAAATTGCGTCTTGAATAAAGAAGCGTCAAAATGAGTAATAGGACCGGCTCCACTCATACCTTCGACAGCGTGCTGCCATGTCGTAGGAGCGTCATTGCCAATGGGAGTGATTGCCCCCAATCCTGTTACTACAACTCTTTTTAATTCCATCTAAAAATAATTAATTGTTAGCTTTTTCGATGTATGCGATAGCGTCGCCTACAGTCTTGATTCCTTCAGCCTGATCGTCAGGAATTGTAATGCCGAATTCTTTTTCGAATTCCATAATCAACTCTACAGTGTCGAGAGAGTCTGCACCAAGATCTTGTGCAAATGTTGCTTCAGGTGTTACCTCAGATTCGTTAACGCTCAATTTGTCAACAATTATAGCCTTTACTCTTTCTGCAATTTCAGACATAACTTTAATTTTTTTGATTAATAATTTAGTTGTTTCGTATTTTAGACCTGCAAAGTAAATAATTAATCTTTACACACAAAAATTTTTAAGTATAAAACAGCTCATTTTTGCACAAAAATTTGACTTTTGTGCATCTTTTGCATCGTTTTTCATCCATTTTGGACTCTTTTTTAGCGACTTTTTTGTTAAGCAACTAAAAATTAGGAGTTCACACTGTTAAGCCAATTCACAAAAAAACGCGCCATCTGAGGCCAATCGTCAGCCATACGTTCGGGATGAAATTGCACGGCAACGATGCGCTTTGCCGGACATTCCAAAGCCTCGACAACACCGTCTACTGTTGTTCCGCTGACAGTGAGGCCGTCTCCGACAATGCGCACACACTGATGGTGATGTCTATTGGTGGCTGCATAATCCCCTCCGAAAAGACGCCCGACTTCCGAACCGGGATGGAACGCCACCTGATGGAGAGCTTCTCCACCGGCATCATGGACTGCAAATTCATCACCCATCTGGCTTGCCATATCCTGATAGAGCGTGCCTCCAAATGCCACGTTCACCAATTGAAGTCCCCGACAAATACCCAAGACAGCCAAATTGCGCTCCATTGCGCAATCGAGCAGCCCCAACTCGTATACATCACGCCGCAGCGATACCCGCCCCAATCCTTCACGCGGATACTCCCGATAGATTTGCGGATCGGGATCGCAGCCGCCGGTAAGAAGAACAGCTTCCGCTCCAACAGCGTCAAGCCATTCTCCGATGCGACTTTGCTCGACAAATGGCGGCATCACGACAGGAATGCCACCCGCCGCAGCGACAACCTCAAAATATTCTTGCCTCAGCCGTATTCTGTCGTCATCATCAACGTCGCACGACAGCGCAACAATGGGTTTGCTCATTAATTCTGTAATTTGATATAATTTTATTTTCATCGAACGGCTCCTGCCACCCGACATTACAAATATAAGGCAAGTTTTTCTGGTGAAAGAATATTTCCCGAAGAAAAATTGCGACGACAAAGGTGCTTGTCCCCTTGTCGCCGCAAGTTTCTTTTAAAAGGGAGTCGCCTATCTGACAACAACCTTTTGCGCAGTGCCATCGACATACACAAGATAAAGTCCCGGAGCCGCGAAAATCGTTTTATCCCCATCAACCTTCCCTGATGCGACGAGTTGCCCGGCATGGGTATAGACAGCCACTTCCGAAGCATCTCCGGCGATGCGAATTTCGCCCACACCTCCGATAATGGCGACAGCCTCGGTCTTCACTTCGCCAACCGCACCCTGCGCATCAATCACATAAGTGGACTCTTCCGATTCTCCCGATGCGTAGAAAGCCTTCACGCCAATAGTGTGCTGTCCC
>USOC01000228.1 GCA_900556245.1 uncultured Prevotellaceae bacterium | reverse complement strand
CATTTGTGGATTCGCTTTTTGCAGACGCAAAACGGAAGTATAGTCAATCAGCAACTTGTTGAAGTCGCAAGTCCGCTCCATCGGATTCTCCTCGGTCAGCATATTCGCACCACCGGCGCCGTCCAATACCGGCACACAGACAAAAGCGAACTTATACCATTGCCCATACAAATCAAGCAAGTCATATTGTCCTCCGGTAAGCTTATAGCGGCTTTCCGGTGCGCAATGCAAGTCTTCCGTATGACCCACCGGACGTTCCGCCACATAGAGACAAGTGTATTGAGTGGCGTCATCAGGTGCTACAGTGGGCTTGCCCTCTGCAACACGGGTCTGCACATGAAACGTATAACCGAAGCTCTGCGGTTCGGTGCCGGGATTTTCGGAAGAACATGCGCTCAGCAGTGCCGCACACACCAGCCAACTTCCTATATTGATAAATCTTTTCATCTTGCTTGAGAGTTTTTTTAACATTATTTCCATCACTTCATTCGCGGAATAATAACCTCGTCACCTCCGTCCCAGTTCGGATCAGTCGTGACATGTCCGTCTCCCGTACCGGGCTTGCCCGGACTATGTTCCTTCAGGCGGCAACCTATCAGATTGTGCTTTCTATCTCGCTGTGTAAGTGCTGTTTTTCCATTGCTCATTTTTACAATATTCGACAATCCGACCGTAATACCGACCGGATCGGCCGACGATGGCGTAGATGAATGAAATTCTCCGCCTTTACCCTCAAAATCAAGCCAACCTTGCGTTTTTGCACTGTAAATAGCTTTTAGCTCTTTCGTTGAAGGCCAATACCATACGATTTCTTCGTCGTCAATCTTTCCGTTTCCGTTACGATCCCGGTTTTTTGCAACAATGTAACCGATAGCATGGTCATAAGGCAATCCGTCAGGATAAGCCGGGTCGATATAGCTGTCTATTAAGTCGTTATGATCTCCTTCAAGGGCAACTTTACGCATTATTTTCGTATTTTCCAGACCATTCCAGAGACCTTTCGTTATCTGCAAGTCAAAAATCCAGCACCAATATCTATAAAATCCCCAAGGCATATATTGCTGCTCCAACTTTCTTTCTATAAAGAAAGAATAATAGACATCATGGAACAGTATATCATCGCGCAAGTCCAACACGACCAATTGTGCCGGCATTTGTTCTACAGTAATTTCCTTAACGGATTTTCCGGAACGACAAACCACCTTGCCAATGCGGTTTTTCTGTGCGATATTTTGTTCCACACGGTCAATATTCGGAATATATTCGTCGGTATGGATATAGAAATAATTGAGTCCAGCCGTTCCGGAAATGCTAAATGCAGCCTCGTTGCCTGTCGGCGCCACCCCATGCAAGCGAGGCACATACGTCCCTGAATGAGAGACTTCCAGCCAAGGAGTAGCATCCGGATTCTCCACAGAAACGGTCCAGTCATCAACAGAATACATAAACACTTTCACCGCATTGAAATGCGCATCCAGCGGTTCCGGATCGGGTGCATGTACTGTCAAGCCATTCAATTCTTCCCCTCTGACACGATGGTCAAAATTGTCGAATGAGCGAATAATGATTTCATTGTCATACCAATGATTGCGTCGCAAGTTGTAGTCGGAAACAGCATCATGACCCAGATAAATGTAATAAGAGGTGTTGTAGGTAAGTCCACCCTCCTTTTTCTTGTAAATTCCATCTATCCTGAGATAAGACGCATTATAGAACTGACTTTCCTTGACCTCCGGCTTCTGAAACAGGACATCGTTTTGATCTGTCTTATTGATATCAATCTTTCCGATATGGCTCGGATAGTCCATCGCCCTCATTCGCTTGTAGATTTGCTTATAGCCTTCATATAGCTCATGATCCTTCATCTCCAACAATTCAGGCCAATTGTTGACATTGGTATTATCCATGCCGCCACGACGATTTTCAAACATATCAAAGGATGCCGTCAGCGAGCCGTCGGATTCCTCTCTCAAAGGCAGGCGCACCGATTCGAAATAGTTGCCACGCATCACGTCCGGATCAGATTGATAGACAAAATCACCCTGCTGGGAATTCAAGGTATTGTCATCGGAACGTTCCAGCAGATAGCTGCCTTTCGGCACCTGACAAAGATAGGCCGCCGACACCTTGAAGTCTCCCCCGTCACCGCCAAGCTCATTCTGCGGAGCGTCGGGGTCACTTCCGCCACCCGGCTTTTTCGGAGTGGTGTCAATCCTGATAGTGAAACTCAGATGGGCGGCAATACGCCTTAATTCAACCGAGGAGCTGGCAGCCAATGCCGACACCGGTGTATTTCCTGTCATGACATACTTTCCATGGAAAGCGCCGGAAGCAGATTCTATTGTCAGCGATGCCTCTTTCAAATCGTTGAGCGTTTTGACATTGGCAACCAGTTCTTCCGGCGAAGGATGATTGGCCACGATATAGAGAGCATCATCATTCGCTTCCAGAAACACATCGATATAACGGATATTTTCGGCAGACGACTGTGTAAAACTCTCACTGACGTTCCCGGATTTGTCAAAGACAAACACCGCCACATTTTCAACCGTTTCTTCCGAATTGTCGGGAACCGCACGACTCACGACCAACGAACCGGAACTTCGTTTCAGCTCAATTCTTACCTCTCCTTCAAGGATTCCTTCTCCGGCACGATTAAAATTGTCGTTGCACGAAGTCGAACAAAGCAGAATCAGAAGTAATATGATTGACGGAAAAAATCGTTTCATAGTCATTTTATTTTGTTGTTTGCTTTACATAATAACGCGCGCGGCGGGCATATCCCAACTGATCGCGTTTCTCCCGGCACCATTCAATTCCATCATTACGACTGTCCCACAGTTTTCCGTTGGGCAGCAGTTGCTGACAATACGAACGGTGGGTAAATCTCTCGATACGGGCAGCTGTTGCGCTCCAATAGAAGCCGTCGGTCTCCACAAGATCAAATTCAGGTACGCGCACCACGACATCCGAAAAGAATTTATACAGTTCGTCGCGCGCCGGGAGATACCAAAAATCAGCTTCCACTGCGTTGGATTTATCCGACTCTCTGTACTCGTACGCCGGATAATAGGAAT
>USOC01000227.1 GCA_900556245.1 uncultured Prevotellaceae bacterium | reverse complement strand
GCTTGGCGCGAAACTCAACTACCTGCCGTCGTTCACGCTGTCGCCCAATGGTGGCACTGCTTCTTACGGAGGCTCGAAAATCACGCGCGACACATGGTCGTATCAGATTCCGGTGACTGCTTCCTGGCAGATTGATCTCTTCGGAGGGCTGCTCAACGCAAAGCGTCAGGCCAAGGCCGGCGTGCTTCAGAGCGAGGCTTACCGTCAGGCTACCCGTGCGGCGATTATCAGCGGTGTGGCGAACTGCTATTATACGATTGTTATGCTTGAACGGCAGTTGCAAGTGCTCAACGAGACTGCCGACATTTGGAAAGAGAGCATTTCAACCATGCAGGATTTGAAAGAAGCGGGACGCTTCAACGAAGTGGCTGTAGTGCAGAGCAAGGCCAACTATAACAGCCTTCTTGCAACTATCCCTCAGATGGAAATACAGTTGCATCAGGCCTACAATTCACTGTCGCTGCTGCTCAACCGTCCGTCTCGCCAGTGGGAGATAGACACGACTTATGAACCGGTCTTCCCTGAATATATGGAAGAAGGCGTTCCTTTGAAGTATCTGGCTGCGCGTCCTGACGTACAGGCTTCGGAGCAGTCGCTTGCCGTAGCCTACTACTCGACCAATCTGGCGCGTGCGGCGTTCTATCCGAATATTGTCATCTCTGCAGGCGGCGGTTTCACCAATACAATCGGTTCGCTTATCAAGAATCCGGGAGAGTGGTTCTACCAGCTCGCCGGACAATTGACTGCGCCGCTCTTCAACCGAGGCGGTAATATCGCCAATCTCAAGGCATCGAAAGCCCGTCAGCAGCAAGCGCTCAACAACTTTGAGTATACCGTGCTGGCTGCCGGAGCGGAAGTGTCGGAAGCATTGGTGGCTTACACGAAAAACAAACAGCGCGTTCAGAGCCTTGATGAGCAAATTGACAATCTCTCAAAGGCTGTCGAATACAACAACGACTTGTTGAAATACGGTACAGCGACCTATCTCGAAGTGCTGTCGGCTCAGCAGGCATTGCTAAACGCTCAGATTTCGAAGCTTCAGTGCGATTTGCAGATTCGTCAGAATGCCATCAGCCTCTATCAGGCGCTCGGTGGCGGTCGCGAATAGATAATTCACCTTAAAATTAAATACAATGATCAGTCCATTAGCATTTGTCGACCCGAGTGCAAAAATCGGCGACAACGTTCAGATTTATCCTTTCGCTTATGTCGATAAGGACGTGGAGATAGGCGACGGCTGCGTCGTGATGCCGTATGCAAGCATCATGGAGGGCGCACGTCTTGGCCGGAATGTCAAAGTCTACAACGGAGCAATCGTCAGTGCTGCGCCACAGGATTTCCGCTGGAAAGGGGAGCATTCGTTCTGCACCGTTGGCGACAATACCGTAATCCGCGAGATGTCTATCATCAACCGCAGTATCCACGAGGGAGGCGCCACTAAAATCGGAGCAGACAGCTTTGTGCTTGCGGAATCGCATATCGGACACGACTCCGAAATTTGCGACAAGTGTGTGCTTGGCAATAACGTGCAGATTGCCGGTGACGTCAAGGTGGAGAGCTTCACGATTCTGTCAACCGGTGTAAAGGTGTTTGAAGGGAGCCACATCGGCAAATGGGTGTTTGTCAAGGGTGGATGCCGGATTTCTGGCAACGTGCCTCCGTTTGTCATCATCGCCCATAATCCTGCTGTCTACTATGGTGTCAACGCCACGATTATGCGTCATAAGAACGACTTCTCCGAAAATCTGATTGACGACATTGCCAAGGCGTATCGCCATATCTATCAGTGCAACATTTCGATTTTCAATGCCGTCAAGCGCATTGAGGCGGATGTGCCGGATAGTGAAGCCCGTCGTATGATTCTTGACTTTATCAAAGAGTCGAACAATAAGATTATCGCTTTGCCGAAGCTCGACATCTATTGATTTGCAGCGATAAAAGACTTGAGATGGAGAGGACGGGTAACTGTCCCCTCCATTTTATTTTATATTCTTAATATATGTTAATGTGATGAATTGTTGGCAAATTTTAAGAAAAATTCTTTTACTTTGCTGTTGGAAAAAATAGGCAGAAAGATATCTATATAACCTCATATTAACTTTAAAATTTAAGGAAATGGAACAAGTACAACAAAAAAATGGCATTGGGACAGCCGGATTCGTATTAGCACTTATTGGCTTGATTTTGTGTTGGGTGCCGGTTTTGAACTGGATTCTCTGGATTCTCGGTGTAATCTTCTCTTTTATCGGTGTATTTAAAAAGCCTAAAGGCCTGTCAATTGCAGGGCTTATTATTTCGTTCATCGGAATAATTGTTATCTTGTCAGTAGCAGCTGCTTTCCTTGCGTCTTTTTAATCGAAAAAACGAACAAATACAAAAGCGGACTTCCCTTTCAGGGTTGTCCGCTTTGTTTTTGTTCTAAGGGAGTAAAAATCCTTGTCAGCAAGTTTCTATTTCAAAATGTACTGAAGCCAATTGTCCAGCAGTTCGAGCATCTGGCAGTGGTATTCAAAGCTGATGTTCATTCCCCAGCCGTGTCCTCCTGTCGGGAATACATACATGGCGGCAGGTATTTGGTTTTCGATGAGTCTGTTATAGTAAAGCAGACTGTTGCGGGGATCTACGCCTGTGTCGTCGTCGCTCAGAAGCAGGATGGCAGGAGGCGTATCTTTCGTGACTTGCAGTTCCGGCGAAAATTTTTCCATATCTTCTATGGAGGGGCATTGACCTAAAAGACGCTCTTTGCTGCCTTTGTGGACAAAGGATTTCATGGAAATCACCGGATAGAACAGTACGGAAAAGTCCAGGCGGGAAGAATTGCCGTTTTCAGAGAAGCAGGTCGACGCCGTGGCGGCAAGATGTCCGCCTGCTGAAAATCCGGCTATGCCCACTTTGTTCGGCTTTATGCCCCATTGAGTGGCGTTTGCCCTGAGCAGCCGGATGGCCTGCCGGGCGTCTTCAAGCGGCACCTCCTTGTGTCCGTTGGGCATACGGTATTTGAGAATGGCGGCTGTTATTCCCCGGCTTCTCAGCCATGCGGCGAACTGGTAGCCTTCATGGTCGATTGCCAGTCCGCCATATCCGCCACC
>USOC01000226.1 GCA_900556245.1 uncultured Prevotellaceae bacterium | reverse complement strand
CCGCAAAACGTCGTCCATACTTCGCATCTGATATTCCGTACTGACTGCCATATCGCTCTCCGCATAACGCAACGAATGCAGAGAGGAAGCCTCGGCTATTCGCTCTATCAAGTCGAAATAGGCTACGAGATTATCAGTGCTCTTCGGAAAATATTCCGACATCCGCTCAATAAACGGTTCACGTCCGTTGGGAATACGGAAACGACTGCCGGCAAGCGAAATGACATTGTAGCCATCCGTGTCAAGCCGGCTTAAGTCAATTCTGTCATGAAGATCCAGATAATGAAATAGCCGGGAAAGGGTCTGTCCTTGGTCTGCACTGCCGATGAAATGCATCCCGGTCTCAAACTTGACTCCGCGACGACTGAAACATTGGAGGCAGCCGCCTATCTGGCTGTTCTTCTCAAGGATGGTGACTTTCCAACCGTTTTTCGCCAAAATCAGGCCGCACGACAGACCTCCAAGACCACTGCCAATGACAACACAACGCCTATTGTCCATCGCCGCCTCCTTTCTGTTGCTTCCGCTCACGGCAAATCAAAGCGTATTCTTCCTCATAATAACGCCGCATACCTTTGACTCGCGCCCGATAACCGGATCCATATCGTTCGTCATCAGACGCTATACGTTGATTCACTTGTACGTAGATTTCTCCCGTGCTAAGCGTCCAAGCCTTTTTGTTGAGCACCTCTGTCCCGCCATGGATGAACATCGGAACTATGTCAAGGCCGAGTTTTTCGGCCAGATAGAACGGTCCCTTGTGGAATCGATGGATTTTTCCGTCGGCCGAACGCGTCCCTTCCGGAAAAACCATCACTGAATAGCCTCGTGACACAAGTCCGCGCAACCGCTCCAGATTCTTTTCAAGTCCGTCGGAAACCGGATAGTACTCAGCATAACGGATTAGCAGTCCATAGAGCGGATTGCGCCATACCCAGTCGTTTGTCAGCACGACAATTTTCGGTGACAGCATCAGCACGCACATCAAGTCGAAATGAGACTGGTGGTTGCTGATAATCATAGAGGGGCGTTCGAAAGTCTCACCGCCGGCATTCCGGAAAGAAAACCGGATTCCCGGAACATGCCGCGTCGAACAACGCGCCAGCCACTGAATGGCCTGATGATAGCGCAGACGCTTCTGCTCAGTCTTCTTTCCAAACAAGAAGTAAAGAAAGATCAACGGCTGAACCAGCACCATCATCAGCAGCACAAACACGACAAACGTATAAAGCGTGTAGGCAATCTGCCTGATTTGAATCAATATCTTTGTCAATCTCGTCATTTTTTCCTTTTCAATTTTCGCCACAACCGCAATGGCAACCCATAGACTACAGCAAAAAAGCAAAGTGCTGAATTGAGCATGCTGATGCGTGCGAAATCCGTAAACGGACGGAAATGCGACACCCGTTCTCCCTCTGGCGGATAATAAACCCTTACCGGAATTTCCACCAGCTCGACACCATGCCATGCGGCATAGACGAGCAATTCCAACTCTGCTTCATAGCGGGACGTAAGCAACCGAAGCCCATAAAGACGCCGCAACGGATAAAGCCGATAGCCGGTCTGCGTGTCAGAAAGGCGGACTCCTGTCTGCAAACGGAACCAGAAATTCGAGAAATTATTGGCGAATTTGTTTTTCTCTGGCATATTCTCATGGTCCAGTCCCCGACTGCCCACAACCATCGCTCCCGGATGCAGGCGTAACGCTTCTGCAAATTTAAGCAAATCTTCCGGAAAATGCTGCCCGTCGGAATCAATTGTTACCGCATATTTGAATCCCAACTCTCGTGCTTTGAGCAATCCGGTCTTTAAAGCATAGCCCTTTCCCCGATTGTTCGGATAGCTCACCACTGTCACTTCTCCCGACATTCTTTCAAGTATACGGGCTGTCGAATCTGTCGAACCATCGTTGACAACCACTACATCACCGACATAACGCAAGACACCCTCCAGCACGCCTTGAATCGTACCGGCATTATTATAGGTAGGCACGACAACGCATATGTGCAACTGCCGGAACATGTCAGCTGATAGGTGGCAACGACTCTCAATCATTATAATAGGTCAATGATAATTTGGAGTAAACTTCTTTCTCTCCTTTGACTATGGCTTTTACTTTCAGCTCTCCATCATGCTCCGTAATCGAAGATAGTGTCACGTCGACAGCTGCCGCCACTGCAGGAGACAACGTTGAAAGGAATTTCACATTATTCACCTTGCTGAGCAACAGTCTTTTGCCGACCAACTCAGAAAGCAATTCCCCGACAATTTGAATGATGCACACGCCTGGCGTTATCGGATTGCCGGGAAAATGAGCCTGATAAATCACATGCTCGGGATTGAGCTGTATTCTGTAGCAGGCATTGTCGCCGTATTGGCTGGATTGTTCGATTCTAAAAAAGTCATTCAATAACTTCATGGCTTGTATCATCCGTTTTTAAAAATGTGAATGTATATGTTATCTGACGGCGCAAATTGCGCAGCTCAACACTGTCTGAACCGACCCGAAGCTCTCGCCGTTTTACCCGCAGCAACCCGTCTGCCGGAACATCTGCTGAAAACAAAAAGGACAAATCTCCCTTCAATGTCCTGCGAATATACCATTTGTCAAGAAAAGCTACAAGATTTTTCAACGTCACTTTCCGGCTGCTGCAATGATAGACAAAATCGAATGCCCTGATTCCAAACTGATTGATGACAGACCCCCTTATTTCTTCACCGGTACGCTTCATCAGGCACAATCCCCCTATCGCCGTCTCTCCACGTGCGATTCTCACTTCCGTGCGCGTCAGACTGTCTGCCTCCAAAGGAATGGCCTCTGCTCCCGACATTGGAAATATCGATGCCACAAACAGGCATAACAGGCTAATCAATCTGAAACATACGCCCATTGACTGTCCCATTTTTCTTGATGTCCTTCAACTCTATCAGTGTCATATCGCCGGTCTTATCCTCCATCTCCACCCGATCGACCACCATGGCTTTCCGGTCGAAACGCAGACGAATCTTCACAAACATCCCGCGCATGGCTTTCTTCCGAGGCGTTAATTCAGCCGTCCAGAATGCTCCTTCCTCATACAGAGACACCTGAAAATCAGAATCATC
>USOC01000225.1 GCA_900556245.1 uncultured Prevotellaceae bacterium | reverse complement strand
AGATTATTGGGGGAACCCATCTTCGGAGAGGAGTCAGTTCTTTCAAAGTTGAATTATGCTCCGGGTCAGCATGGCGCCAACAGAAGACGTAAAACTTCAGAGTATGGCAAACAGTTGATGGAAAAGCAAAAGGCAAAATACACCTATGGCGTTTTGGAAAAACAATTCCGCAACTTGTTTAAGAAAGCTGACCGTACGAAGGGTATTACCGGTGAAATTCTTCTCCAACTGCTCGAGGCACGTCTTGACAACGTTGTTTATCGTTTGGGAATAGCTCCGACGCGTGCAGCAGCCCGTCAGTTGGTAACACACTGTCATATCACAGTAAACGGTCGAGTTCTCAACATTCCTTCATATTCAGTAAAGGCAGGCGATATCGTCGCAGTCCGCGAAAAATCCAAATCGCTTGAAGTGATTTCTGATGCTTTGGCAGGATTCAACCACCGCAAGTATCATTGGCTTGAGTGGGACGAGAGCGTAAAGGGCGGCAAGCTCCTTCATTTACCGCAGCGTGAAGATATTCCGGAGAATATCCACGAACAGTCTATCGTCGAGTTGTATTCTAAATAATAAATTGTAAATATCCATGGCTATTTTAGCATTTCAGAAACCTGATAAAGTATTAATGCTCGAGGCAGACAACCGCTTCGGAAAGTTTGAGTTCCGTCCGTTGGAACCGGGTTACGGTGTGACGGTAGGAAATGCTCTCCGAAGAATTCTGCTTTCTTCACTCGAGGGTTATGCTATCTCATCTATCCGCATCGACGGAGTGAAACACGAGTTTGCAACAATCCCGGGGGTAATTGAGGATGTGACCAACATTATCCTGAATCTGAAGAAAGTACGGTTTAAGCACCTCGTCGAGACCGACGAGCCGACCGCGGGAAAAATCAACGTATCGGGTAAAGAAGTTTTGACAGCCGGTGATTTGGGCAAAGAACTCTCTGGTTTTGAAGTACTAAATCCGGACTTGGTTATTTGCCATTTAGATCCAACTGTCGCATCGTTCACAATGGACTTTACTATCAACAAGGGTCGCGGCTATGTGCCGGCTGAGGAAAACGCTCAGCCGTCGGATAGCATCGACGTTATTGCAATCGACTCTATCTATACTCCGATTGTCAATGTGAAGTATGCCGTTGAGAACTATCGCGTGGAGCAGAAGACTGACTACGAAAAACTTGTACTTGAGATTTCTACTGACGGATCTATCCACCCGAAGGACGCTTTGAAGGAAGCTGCAAAGATTCTTATCTATCACTTTATGTTGTTCTCTGATGAGAAAATCACTCTTGAAACGACAGAAAATGATGGTAACGAGGAATTTGATGAGGAAGTATTGCATATGCGCCAACTTTTGAAATCAAAACTCGTGGATATGGACTTGTCTGTTCGTGCTCTCAACTGTTTGAAGAGCGCAGAAGTCGAAACGCTTGGCGAACTTGTTCAGTTCAACAAGACCGACTTGTTGAAGTTCCGCAACTTCGGAAAGAAGTCGTTGACAGAGCTTGACGAACTTCTTGCAAGTCTTAATCTTTCGTTTGGAATGGATATTTCGAAGTATAAATTAGATAAAGAATAACAACAATGAGACATAATAGAAAAATCAATCACTTAAGCCGTAAGAAAGCGCACCTTGACGCTATGTTGTCGAATATGACAATTTCGCTGATTATGCACAAGCGCATCTTCACAACTTTGGCGAAGGCTAAAGCATTGCGTGTCTATGCAGAGCCTATCATCAACCGTGCGAAGGACGATACGACCAACTCTCGCCGTGTTGTTTTCAGCTACTTGCAAAATAAAGTTGCTGTGACTGAACTATTCCAGGAAATTGCGAAGAAAATCGCAGACCGTCCGGGAGGATACACTCGTATCATCAAGACCGGCAACCGTCTTGGTGACAATGCAAAGACTTGCTTCATCGAGCTTGTTGACTACAATGAAAACATGCTTAAGGAAGCAGGCAAGAAGAAGACTACTCGCACTCGCCGTTCACGCAAGTCGGCTGCCGCAGAGACTCCTGCTGCAGAAGCACCTGCAACAGAAGAAAAGGCCGCAGAGTAAGTTTGATCTTCTCTTTAAATGCCATAATCCGTCGATTCCGGCGGATTACGATAGAAAGAGGCTGTGTCACTGACACAGCCTCTTTTCTGTTTGTTACGCTTTGTTTCTGCAGTCACCGTTTATTTGCCTCGTCATAGCGTATCTTGAGGCTTCCGTGCATCCGGTCGACTACATTTGCAACCCGCTGTTGCGTTTATCGCTTGATGAATTTTGCTGTGGAGACTTTATCGGCAGAGATGGCTCTGACAATATAGACTCCCGGAGGAAATGAAGTGGCGTCAACGGCGATGTGTTGTGTAGCATTGCCGGTTCGGTATACGCATGTGCCTGCTGTCGACAGAATCTCAACGGTTTGTGCGGTTTCCGGCAACGATATCTGTATACCGGTGTCGACACAGGTCGGGATTACTGTCAATGTGTTGTTGGCGGTTTCTGTGATGCCGGAACCTTGTTCTTGTATGACTTTCACGTCAATGGCAGAAACGCCGTCGGTAAATGTCAGTGTCGCTGTGCGCGATGCCATACCTTTGGGGAGTTCGTCGTAGCCGATGGTAATGTCGTCAACGGTCATCCCGTTGGGCTCGCTTGTCACGCGACACCATGGGGAGTCACTTTCAACCGGAGTTTTATAGCCCATATAGGAGAACAGTTGCAATTTAGCTTCTCCTGCCGCTTCTCCCACTTTGATCGGAACGTCGGACAGTGGCGTCATTACAGAATGGCGCATGCTGACTGCGACTGCATACGACGTATGGTTGGCTCCGGCCGGGAAGTAGTCGCTTGCCGCTTTCCATTCTCCACGCTGTTTGAAGTAGGCCGTGTTACCTTGACTGCGGAATTTGGCAGTGGCAAAGGATACGGTGCAAGTTTCGCTTTTCTCCGGGATACCGCTTACTACGATGAAAAATTCGTCATCGACAACGACAGGTTTCGAAAATTCGAATTCTGTGCCCACCAATTGAGAGCCTTGCGGAAGGTCGAGTTCGAAGACACGCCATGAGGCAAAAGCCACTTGTTCGCCCGGTAGTCCGTTTTCGCT
>USOC01000224.1 GCA_900556245.1 uncultured Prevotellaceae bacterium | reverse complement strand
GACAAAGTCGAGGTCGCGTTCGGTGCGGATGGTCAGTCGGACTTGCACGCGGTCACCGATTGCAAACGTTTCTGCCGGTTTGTCGGACAAGTGTCCGTCTTTGCCGTAGACAAAGAAAGACTTTTCGATTTTAAGATCATCCGTCTTGTTTTTCTTCACCTCCTTCATCGGAGCATTGTATTGGCAATAGACTGCGCCCCATGCAGGACTTCCGCTGTCGCGAATAATGCGCAGCGTGTTGCCGGCAGCCTTGTTGATGTCAATCGAGCGTTTGACATAACCGAAGTATGGCATTGCGTCGTTCGTTTCGATACGGATGCCTCCAATTTCAAGTTTCGGGCAGTTGTCCGGCTTTCTAATCCAGTCTTTTCCTGTCGTTAACAAGGCATTGACTGCGTCGCATGTAGCTACTGTCGTTTCCCAGCATCTTGTTTCCTTCTGCATCAACAGCCATTGGCGGATGCCGTCGATGGCTGAATCATCAGCGTTTACTTTGTGGAACGCTTTCAGTGCGCGTGCTGTCACTGCCGCTTTGTCGGCGAATGGGATATCCCAGTACCATCCGCGCTCCGGCGACTTGCGTGCATGCTGGCGCATTGATTCCACAATGTCGCGTGCCTCAGCAGTCTTTCCCGAATTCCAAAGTAAAATTGCCGCTTTCGCTTTTTCTTCGACAGAATAGCTTCCCCATTTTTTTGTGATATGACTCAAGATGCTGTCCTTCGCCTTTTGAAGATCAGCCGGCATATCAACGGTTGGCAGCATCGAGCGGATGTAGACGTAGTTGGTGGCGGCCAGGTAGATGTCTTTGTTTTTAGACAGAAGCCTGTCGAACAAATCTTCATAGTAAATGTCGCAGTATTCCGTAGCCTTTCTGATGATGCGTTTCAGAATGGCATCGTCTGAATCCAGACATCCCATTTCATTCAGATTGCCTATTCTTTCAAGAACTTGCTCGGTGATGAAAACCGAACTTGGGCAATCCTTAAACCACGAAATGCCCCCATCTCCTTTCTGCAAGTCTGATATGGCTATCAGAGCCTGCTGTTTGCGATATTGGATAGTGGCGGGGTCGATTAGTTCGGCGAGTTGCCGTATAGCCTTTTCTTCGCTTCTTGCATATTCACTCCATGGCGTATCCGTCAAATCCTTCATCTTCAGTTCGTCGTTTTTGCCAAGAGCGGATTGCGGATTGCCCTTTTCATTCCAATATCTGATGGCTTCGGCTATGCGCGGGTTCTTGCGGACGATGCTTTCTGCGCCAGACGTGGCGTAGTAGTTGACAATGTGGGCAGAAGCGAGAGCATCTTCCGATATGACCGACGGCAATGCCATGACCGCATACCAAATCGGGTTGTCGGTGTATTCCAGCGTAATGCGACTGTCTTTTCTGTATTCAGGCAAGTCTATCGTGCGTTGCTGTTCCTTATCGTTGAGGTAGAATGTCTCGGCTTCTACGACTTCTGTCGTTGCCGGGAGAATCGGAAGCAGGTTTTGTTCGCCGTCGGCCATCCGGCCATCTTTCAGAATCATTGTTTTGCAAATGAGTCCTTCGCTCGCAGGTACTGCAAAATTGAATTCGACGGTTTCTCCTGTGCCGGGAGCTAATGTGACATTGTCAAGCGATTTGGCTTCAGTATGCTTGCCGTCGTAGATTTCGAAGCGTATCGTCACAGTTTGCGCTGTTTCGGTCTTGTTGTAGGCTGTCGCTTTCAGCGTCAGGCTGTCGCCTTCTCGCACAAAGCGTGGCATATTCGGCTCAATCATCAGCTGCTTGGCGGCTGTAACTGTTTTGTTGATATACGCCGTCTGCAAGTCTTCCGTATAGGCAACGGCGGAAAATTGCCATTGGGTGTTTCGGTTCGGCACGTCGAACGAGATTGTCAGTTCTCCGTTTTCTTCTGTGACAAGTCCCGGCAGGAAGAATGCTGTCTTTATGCCGTCGTCGCGGAGTGTTGCCGTCGTTTCCTCCATTGATTCGGTGCCGCCTGCTTTTTTCATCGACATATCTGTGACAACCGATTCCTCCAGAATTCCGTCTGCCGCATCTTCTACCATAGATTCTGTTGTGGCAATACCGGGGGCGGCACTGAAAATTCGGTAGTCGGCATTGGCAGCTGACCTGTTTATAACGCCGGCCGAACCTCTGACCATCAGATGTCGGATTGAGGAGTTGAAGAAGTCTTGCCCGTAGCGATTCAGCTCAGGCAAATCACAGCCGTTCGGAATCTTGAGCCATTTGACAGGAGAGGACAGAGCGGACAAGCTGCTTCCGGAAATATAGAATCCATCGGCGCGGAATCGTGACAAATAGGTATAGTGAGCACTCAGCGAGTAGAGATTCGGAGAGATTGCATTGAGAGCCGCATCATACATATTGGCAATGACGGCAGACGAAAACGGCTTGCCATTGTTGTTGACGATGCGCAGTTTCCATGTTTCCTTGCCTCCGGGCGTGATGTTGTCACGGAATGTCTCTGTCAGGATTTCGATGCTGTCTCTCGGCACGGCCGGATTAAGCGTAATTTCGGTCGAAACCAATTGGTGGTTGTGCATTGTGTAGAGTGTTACGCTTGTGTGGCCTTTTGCCGAAAATTCCGCTTTGGCCTTCAGCGTATGGAATCCGGCCTGTTGCTCTTTCCATCCCGAAGCAGTGGCTTTTCCGTTGTTTTGCACAACGTAATAGACAAAGTTGTCGAAACTGTTCCCAAAACGGATGGAGAATGTCCCGTCGGCAGCACATTCTACCGGTTTTCCGCCTTCCGGCAGCCAAAGAGGAGTTGCAAAGGGCGGACATTTATCTTCTTTTCTCAGAATGACAAAGCTGAAATCGACGGCATCGTCTTCGTTGTCGAGCCAGATGTCGATGTCATATTTCCCAGAGGGCAATTCAGGCTTGCGCAGATTTTTTCTGCAAGGTATCTCGAATTTGTTCCAGAGAATACCATAAAGGGTGCTTTTTCGCTCATTTGTGTAATAGATGTTACCTATTTGTTAATTTGCATGCAAAGGTATGAATTTCCCGTTACATAAAACAAGAGTTATTGTATAAAAATTATTTTTCTTTCTCGGATTTATTCGTAGCTTTGCTTTATGAAACGACTTTCTTCCATATG
>USOC01000223.1 GCA_900556245.1 uncultured Prevotellaceae bacterium | reverse complement strand
TTCAGGTGCTCGAACCCAAAAGAAACAGTCTGCTTAAACTGGTCACTTTCGTTCCTACCGAACAAGCGGAAAGGGTGCGGAAGGCACTTTTTGCTGCCGGATGCGGCAATATAGGAGGCTATGATTCCTGCAGTTATAATCTGAAAGGAGAGGGAACTTTCCGGGCTGGAGAGAATACTCATCCTTTCTGCGGAAGCATTGGGGAACTCCACCGGGAAGAGGAAGTGAGAATTGAAACCATTCTTCCTTCTTATAAAAAGGGAGAAGTGGTGCGTGCTTTACTATCTGCCCATCCGTATGAAGAACCGGCATTTGATCTGTATCCGCTGGAAAACGAATGGACTCAGGCAGGTGCAGGCATTGTAGGTGAATTGGAAACTCCTGAAACCGGGCTGGAATTCTTGAAGCGCATCAAAAAGATTTTCGAAGTGGAATGTGTAAAACACAACAGACTGACCGGAAGGGAAATACAAAAGGTGGCCTTGTGCGGGGGTGCCGGTGCTTTTCTGATTCCTCAGGCCATCCGCTCAGGAGCAGACATTTTCATCACTGGTGAAATCAAGTATCACGATTATTTCGGTCATGAAGATGAAATTCTCCTGGCAGAAATAGGGCACTACGAAAGCGAACAATGCGCCAAAGAAATCATCAGGGACATCCTCATGGAACGTTTCCCGACGCTCCCCGTTGCCTTTGCGAAAACCGACGAAAATACAATAAACTACATATAAAATTATGGCTACAGAACAAAACGAAAAAGGATTGTCGGTAGAAGAACGCCTCAAAGCTCTCTACCAATTGCAGACCCTGCTCTCCGAAATCGACCGCATCAAAACCCTCCGCGGCGAACTTCCTCTTGAAGTAAAGGACCTTGAAGACGAAATCGAAGGTCTGAAAACCCGTATCCAGAACTTCCAAAACGAAGCAGAGGAGCTCCGCAAAGGCATCGCCGGCAAAAACATCGAAATCCAAAACGCACAAGACGCTATCGAAAAATACTCCGAACAGCAGAACAACGTGCGCAACAACAAGGAGTTTGACTTCCTTGCCAAGGAAATCGGCTTCAAGCAGCTCGAAATCGAACTCTGCGAAAAGCGTATCCGCGAATACTCCGAAATGGCTGAGCGCAAAATGGAGGACGTAAAGGCGGCCGAAAACAACATGGACGACCGCACCCACATCCTCGCCGAAAAGAAGTCGGAACTCAACGAAATCATCGCCGAGACCAAGCAGGACGAAGAGCGCCTCCGCACGCAAGCCAAAGAATTGGAAGAAAAAATCGAGCCACGCTTACTGAAAGCATTCAAACGTATCCGCAGCAACGCTCACAACGGACTCGGAATTGTCTACGTGCAGCGTAACGCCTGCGGCGGCTGCTTCAACCGCATCCCGGCCCAGCGCAAAGTGGAAATCAAGATGCACAAAAAAATCATCGTCTGCGAATACTGCGGACGCATCCTGATTGACCCGGAACTTGCCGGCATACACGACATCGATTAACAGGAAGAACTCCGCTTCCAAAAACGACATGACGACGCGATTCGGATTTTCCGGGTCGCGTCGTTTGCCTCTCCACCGACTGTCTGGAAAAACAGCCCGATGCGGGATTTTGTGTTAAATCGGCATCCTAATTTGCTTATTTTTAAAATTTTCAATAATTTGGCAAAAATATCACCTAACAGACAAAATTAAACTAAACAACTATGAAGAATCATTTTATCAAAACGGCTCTTTTGGCTGTTGTAGCCGGAGCTATGCTCTGGAGCTGTTCCGGAAGCAGTTCTTTTGACAAATCCAGGTACATCCCTGTACAACTCGAAGGCGAAGAGAAATGGAGCATTCTTGACACGGAATCCGGCGAACTTGTCTGCGAGAACGATTTCTCGGAAATGCCCTCGCTCGTTGTCAACGACATGTTCGTCATCACCAACATAGACGGGAATAAAGAGATGTACAACGTGAACGACTCAAAAACTCCGCTCAACAAGGAAAAATACAGCCAGCTGCTGCCATTCAACGAAGACGTGACCTTCGCCGTGAAAAAAGGAAAAGGCATCATGCTGATTGACAGAAATTTTGAAGTCATCAAAACATTCTCCGACAAATACACGATGGCTCAAAATTTTATCGAAGGCAAAGCCGTTTTCTGCAAAGAAGACAAATGGGGCTATATGAACACGAAAGGCGAAGAAGTGATTCCGGCAAAATTTGACGTGTGCTACAACTTCCTGAACGGAGTGGCATTCGCTCAAAAAGGAAGCAAACTACTGATGATTAACGATAAAGGAGAGACAATCCGTTCGTTCAACATGGAAAAATACTCATTCCTGTCTTTCATGTCAGAGGACGGATACGTTCCTATGTCCAAAGGAGACAAAGTGGTGTTCGTTGACAAAAAAGGAGAGGAATTGCCGGTTGTCGAAAAAATGAAAAGCGGATGGAGCTACAAAGCCAATGACGGCAAGACCGTCTACTCCAACGGCGACGAAATGGGGCTGATGACGCTCGACGGAGAAATCCTCGTCCGCGCAAAATACCGGATACTGTCGTACGCTTCTCCCGACCGGTACATCGCCTCAAACGACAACGGCAAATACGGAGTCATCGACAGCAAAGGTGAAGAAATTCTTCCTTTCGACTACGACGAACTGGGGCAGATTTCAACCAATCCGAAACACTACTTTGCCAAAGAAGGCTCTTCATATATCCTGATAGACGAGGAAGGCAAGGAAATCTCCAAGAACAGCTTTAACTTCATCATGTGGGGTGCAGGCATCGACGCATCAAACGTCGTTTCGGAAAACCAGCCGGCAAGCGAAGAAACTACGAACGACTGGTCTGACTCCGACTCTGCAGCCGTGTCGGAATGGGGCTATTGAAAAAACCGATAAAAACCGATAAAAAAATGCGGGTATCACCGAAAAAAGTGATACCCGCATTTTTTGCGACAGTCAGCTCCCCGCATCAGCGGACAGCGATTTTTTCCACGGCAACTTTTCCGCCGGCGACAACCCGGACGACATAGACACCGCAAGCCACTTCCGGACGCAGACGGTCCGTGCCGGTAGCGACAGCGACAAGCGCACCGGAAAGATTATAGACCTCAATGCGGTCAGCCTCTTCGCCTGCAACGATTTCTCCGGCTACATAAC
>USOC01000222.1 GCA_900556245.1 uncultured Prevotellaceae bacterium | reverse complement strand
CAAAAATTGCAGAATACACCGATGTGCTGCTATGTGTCTACCACGACCCGGTTCCGGAACGTGCAGACGAACTGCTCAACGAACTACCGCTGACGTTCGACCGCCTGTGGCGGGAATGGAATGCGTTCGACAACAGCAAAGTAAAACAAACGCTTGAAAATCAAATCAAAGTCCATTCCGAACGGCTTGAAAAGATAGAAGCACAGATTGCCGGGATAAAAAGCAGCGGAAACTATCTTTCGATTCAAAAAGAAATAAAAAAATTAGCCTTCCAGCAAACTGAGGGAGCCGACACTTTATTCCAAAACGGAGTAAAGCGACATGTGGCGAATATACTCATCAAGCAGTTGTCGGAGGAGACCTCCGAATTTCACGCCATCGCTCTTCCATCCGCAAAATTTGCGACGAAAGAAATCAATGAATTGATTCTTCGTCACAACGACTTGGTGGGAAAACTCAGAAACGCCATCAACAACGGAGGAAAAAACAATCCGATGGCTAAAGAAATTAACGGCAGAATCAATGCGCTACGCCCTGTGATTATCCAATCTATCGAAAAGGAACTCAACGCATTGGAAATCTCCGACAAACAGCAACACGACCGCATCGCCAAGGCAGACAAAGCCCTTCTGTCGCTGACCAAAGACGCGACAAATCTGCGAAAGCTCATGAGAGACCTTCTTGTTACTGAAAGCAACTATATCTCCCTCCGAGACATGCAAGAAGCAGACTTATCCAAAGTCAACAACATTTCGGAAGCCTACCGCATCATCTCTCCGGCGTTTGGAAAAGACCAACCACAAAGTTTACCGGCCATCGCAGTCATTCTTTTGGCATTACTGACAGGAGCTTTGCTTATCCCGGCAGCAGCCTACATCGTTGCACAAGCAATCGGCAACCAAATCAGGGATGAAAAAGAACTGGACAATACGGATATTCCGATTGCCGGAAGCATTCCACAATACAAGCCGATGCCAATTCGTTCGATGATTTGCATCAAGCTGTTCCGAGGCTTTAAGAGCCTGACCCCTCCGGACAAAATAGTAGGACAAGTGCAATACCCGCACATCGATGAAGCGTTCAGAAAAATACGCACCAATATTGACTTAATGGACAACGGCGAAAAAAGCCAAGTGCTGCTTCTGACTTCCGCCAATCCGGGTAGCGGCAAATCGTTCATAGCATTTAACCTGGCAACAAGCATTGCAATGAAAGGAGAACATGTACTCATTGTGGATTTCGACGTTCGCCGTGCAACGCTCAGCAAGACAATCGGTTCACCGCATTTGGGTTTTTCCTACTACCTGCAACACCCTTCCGCATCCCTCAACAATCTTATCATCAAAAACAGTCCTGTGGAAAACGTCGATATCTTACCGGCTGGAGAATCCTTCACAAACAATCCGGCCGACATACTTGCCTCAAACCGCATCGACCACCTGTTCGATTTGTTAAGGCAAAACTATGATAGAATCATTATCGACAGCGCCCCCATCGACATCGTCACTGACACCAGCATCATTAAGAGAGTTGCCGATCGCACGCTATTTGTCATCAGAATCGGACTATTTGAGCGAAACATGCTTCCTTTATTAAACGACATCCTCAAAATTGACCGACTACCCAAACTGACGATTACAATCAACGGCACAAGATAGCCGAAAAGCTTTGCCGTACGGCAGGAAAAGCGTAATTTTGCACCGGATTTGTTTTAGGTATAATTTTTATGGTCTATCAATGTGGTATTATTTTCGGTTTCCTTGCACTCGGGGAACTGATTGTTTGGCTTACAGGCATAAAATTGCCGTCAAGCATTATCGGGATGCTGATGCTCACTTTAGCCTTGCAACTGAAATGGATACGCCTTCGTTGGGTAGAAGGCATTGCCAATTTTCTCGTTAAAAACCTCGGATTCTTCTTCATTCCGCCCGGTGTGGCGCTTATGCTCCATCTCGACCTCATCAAAGCGCAACTCCTCCCCATCATTGTCGCCTCAGCGGTCAGCACAGTCGTTGTCATTGTTGTCACCGGCTGGATTCACCAACTCGTAAGAAAATATCAGCATGGAATACATCAATAATCCCTATTTCCTGCTCGCCCTGACATTCGTCATCTACGGGCTTGCACAAATCATCCAGCGACGCACACGCAGCTCGCTGTTCAATCCTATTCTCGTCACAATCACGCTCATCATAGTGTTTCTGACAGCCAACGACATTCCCTACGATACCTATAACCGCTACGGACAATACATCGAATTTTGGCTCAAGCCGGCCGTTGTTGCCCTTGCCGTGCCACTGTACAAACAATTATCGACAGTCAAGAAGCAACTGCTTCCAATCGTGCTTTCCGCTCTCGGAGGCTGTGTTTCTGGCGTAATATCCGTGGTATTTGTTGCCGACTTGCTCGGAGCAAGCCATGAGATAGTCATGTCGCTGGCCGCCAAATCGGTCACCACCCCTATCGCCATGGAAGTGACCGGAGCATTGGGAGGCATTCCTTCCCTGACTGCAGCCGTTGTCGTAAGCGTCGGCATTTTCGGAGGCATCACCGGATTCGGCGTGATGCGGATGTCGCATGTCAACAGCCCGATGGCTCAAGGACTCTCTCTCGGAACTGCAGCCCATGCCGTCGGCACGTCGCGTGCCATCACAGTCAGCGACCGCTACGGAGCATTCGCCAGTCTCGGTCTGACTCTCAACGGCATTTTCACCGCAATCCTCACCCCCTCCATCCTCCATATGTTAGGTTATTTCTGATCTTTCATCAGCGGTATCGGAGCATCCCGTAACGGGAAAACTTGTTGACAGCGTATGCCAATATGAAATAGACACCGGCACACATCCAAAGCATATTATACTCGACTCCGACATCGGCAAGCGTCGCGCCGTTGGCGTTCATCCGAGCGAAACCCTGCATCGCCCACGTCGACGGACAGCAAGCACTGGCAAAGCGGTAGAGCGGATCCATATCGTAGAGAGGCCAGGGAATCCCGGAAAGAAAAAGGAAAATAATCGAGGAAAAGACAATTACCAAAAACGATGTCTCCCGCTCTCTGACAAACACCTGCAACGACATCCCAAGAAATGACACTGCAAGCACATAGGGAATCGAGAGAAGCAGAATATCCGCCACTCCTCCCAACTGAGGATAGCG
>USOC01000221.1 GCA_900556245.1 uncultured Prevotellaceae bacterium | reverse complement strand
AAATTATATGATGTTTTCTTTCTCCCGCCCCTTCCGAAAATGATTAAAATCTACAAAGCTTCAGCCGGCTCCGGCAAGACATATACCCTTGTAAGGGAATACATCCAACTGTTGATAGGCACAAAAATCGACAACGGATATTATCTCGACGAACATCCCGACAACAAGCACCGGAAAATCCTCGCAATCACTTTTACCAACAAAGCTACCGAGGAAATGAAAAAAAGGATTGTCAAGGAACTGGACATACTTGCCGGAAATGGGGAGGACAAAAGCCCTTATGCCGACTATTTTATCGACTTGTTTAAGACTGATGAGGAGAAGCTGAAACGTTCGGCCGACATTGCGCTCAACCAACTGCTGCAGGACTTCACAAACTTTAATGTCAGCACAATCGACACTTTTTTCCAAAAAGTATTGCGCACATTTTCTTATGAGTCCGGGCTTACTGGGAACTATGGCGTAGAACTCAACGACGACTATGCCATTGCCGTTGGTATCAGCGATATGAAGCAGTCCCTGAAAATCAACGACGGCAAAGAGACCCGCCTGCTCCGACAATGGCTTGAACAATTTGCCGAAGAAAAAATGAAGGACGGAAAAACTTGGGATATTTTCCGTGCGTCAGACACGACAACATCCGACATCACACTTCCTGCATTCGCCCAGGAACTTTCCAAGGAAGTTGTCAAGCAAAACCGCGAACGGCTCAACGATTACCTCGCCGACAAAGACAAGATTCTGAATTTTCAGCGAAGTCTGGCGGAAGCCATTCGCTCAAAAAAGGAAGACATCCGCAACTGCGCCTCACAAATCCGGAATCTGCTTGACGCACCGAAAATCAACGTGACAAAGAACTTTCTCGGACTGCTCGACAAACTTGAAACGCTGAAAGACGCAAAGAAGCTGCAAGAAGCCTCGATATCGGTTCCTAAATATATCGAAGCTCCTGAAAAAATCATCAAGAAAGGTTCGGAGGATTCCTGCCTTACAGATGTAGCCGCATTGCTCGAAGTCATCCTTGGAGATATGACTATTCTGAAATCTTTCCAAATGATAAGGAAACACATCTACTTTCTCGGACTGCTCGGTGACATCAACAGAAATATCGAGGAATTTACGAGAGACAACAATGTAATCCTCCTTTCAGGAACCAACGAAATGTTGAAGCGTATCATCAATGAGGACGACGCCCCATTCATCTACGAAAGAATGGGAATGAGGCTCGAACACTTTCTGATAGACGAATTTCAGGATACATCAAAAATGCAGTGGGAAAACTTGCTGCCGTTGGTGAAAAACAGCTCTGCTTACGGCCACGACAACCTTGTCATAGGCGACGTGAAGCAAAGCATCTATCGCTTCCGGAACTCCGACCCAGAACTGCTGCGCACTAAAATAAAAGAAGACTTTGCAGGAGATTTCATAGAATCCGGAAACAAGCCGGAAGAAAACACCAATTGGAGAAGTGCGAAGAATGTTGTCAATTGGAACAACGAATTTTTCAAATGGCTGGCAGATCGTCTTAACCTTAGCCACATATACGACAATGTAATACAGCGAGTAGCCCCTTCCAACACCGACAATCCGGGGCATGTCGCTGTTTGGCGTACGGAAGCGGACAACACAACTGTCTATAACGAAACGGCCGCTCCCGACAAGACAATCGAAGAAATCGACAAGCTCATAGAAGCCGGATACAGCCTTCGAGACATCGCCATCATTACGAATACGCGTAAAGAAGGACGTTACATCATCGACCGCATTCTGACGGTCAACAAGAGCAGACCTCCCGAGAAACAACTGGCTGTAGTCTCGGAAGAATCGCTTTTCGTAGCCTCATCCCCTGCCGTCAAAGTCATTGTCAGTTTGCTTGCCATGCTCGACAATGCGTCTGGCATCGTCCCCACAAAGGAATCCGATACGGCAAACGGAGGAGAAGAGACTGAAACAAAAACTCCTCCGACCAAGAATCTGCCACTAACCCTCAAACGCTTCGAAATGTTGCGCTGTGAAGGGAAATCGGCATCACAAGCATTTGCAGAAGCCTTCGAAAACGACAACCCCGACGAAACTGTTGAAGAATTCAATCCGGGCGAGTTTGCCGGACTCGATACGATAGTCTACCAAGTGATTCTTCCAAAACTCCCCGACAAGCTGAAAGAGGAAAACACCCCCTATATTCTTGCCTTTATCGATATCTTGATTGACTATATGGATCGATACGGCTCTGACATCCATGCTTTTCTGAAATGGTGGAGAGAATGCGGAGGAAACATCTCCATATCTTCTTCCGACGATATTGACGCTCTGAGAGTAATGACAATCCACAAATCGAAAGGTTTGGAATTCCCTTGCGTCATCCTCCCCTACTTCTCGTGGAACTTCGACACGATGAATCTCGAATGGCTTGACAGCAACGATATTCCGCAACTGCATTCACTCGTCGATGTTCCTCCGATAATTCCAGTCATGCGAACGGCCGGCACGACAATTTTCGACAACCTGTTTGAAAAACTCAGTTCTGAAAGTCGCATGGACGGACTGAACAAGACATACGTTGCACTCACCAGAGCCGCAGATGAATTGATTATATTCTTCCCGGAAATAGCCGGCAGGAAAACCGGAAAAGAATCGGACTCCGAACTGAAAAACTTCCTCGGACAAACACCGCTTCCCATTGATGCCGATTCTGAAAAAGGAGTGTGGCAACTCGGAACGCCGACAAAAAAACGCGCGGAAAAGAAACAGAAGAAAAACGGGGAGAACGTAGAGGAATACGATATGCCTCCGCTGAAAATTGTAAACGCTCCACAACGCTTCATTTTCGAATCCCCGGAAATTATTTCCGACGTGAGAGGCTCCAAAAAATATCAGGGAGAAGTCATGCACCGCATCTTATCGCTCATAAAGTCCCCTGCTGATATCGAAAACGCAATCCGCCGGTTTGTAGTCAAAGGAATTATCTCAAAAGAAGAAGCGGTTGCTTGCCGGTCGACACTTCTTAAAGCTCTCGACAACCCTATAGCCCGAAAATGGTTTGCCGAAGGCTGCCGATGTATGAACGAACGTACGATTGTCAATGCAAAAGGAGAAGTCTATGGTATTGTCAGTGAAACGCAGGAAACAAAAGATGGTAATACGGTAAATGTAAAATATTG
>USOC01000220.1 GCA_900556245.1 uncultured Prevotellaceae bacterium | reverse complement strand
ACCGCCTGCAGGATTCATAGTGATCCCGGAGGCGGAACGCCATCTCCAGTTCGAGTACGGTCGGGTGCTCTTTTACCAACACCTTTTCATTGAAAAAGTTTTTAACCTTGTAGCCGATCTGTTCAAAATTGCCGAAGATGTCGGCGCAGGGATCGTCCTCCTTGAAATAGAGAATATTATAGCAGTCGATATCCGGAACCGGGCCGGAAAGTTCGGCGGCGCGTTTCAGCGTATTCTCGCCATAGGTCATGAACTCGGAACAGGAGCCGTCGCGTCCCCAGTCGCGGCCGCGCCATTTGATCATGCCTCCGTACACATCGGCGGCCATCCGGCAGATCGTCTTCATCACCTCAGATTTGCGACCGGCTGCGATCGGCCAGTGGTTGTAACAGATCGGGTGCAGATTGCTTTCGGCGGTATCGGTGATTTTGACAGGATTCTTACCGTCGACATCCATCAGCCAAAGCTCTTTGTTCCCTTTGTTTTGGGCAAGGCTGACAAACTCTACGTTGTAGAGCACTTTTTTTGCATCGGGAGAGAGTTGTGGCTCTGACACACGGCCGAATGCTTCCATCATATCGGGCGTCAGTTTGCCGTCGACTACTTTCACTTCCGGGCGCGATATAATCTCATCCGCGTTTGTTTGGACGGTTGCAGCCACGGCGAGTATGGACATTGCCATGATTGATAGTTTTAAGTTCATAAAAAATTATTTTTTTTGTTTGTATTGGTTGTTTTTAATAGCGGTCTGTTTTCCGGAAAACAACTGACTGAGCAAATCTGTTCGGTGCATTTTCAGTAAAGAGCGGCGAATGTCGTGATAGCATTCCGGTTTATACCAAAAGAAATACTTTCGTTGCGCAGCCTTTTCATCCGGAGATTTTGCGGTGTAGACTTTTTGCCCGGTGTAAGGGTGGATGCCAGTGTAGTATATTTCAGAGGCAAGCGTCATTGGAGTCGGAGTGAAATCCTGCACCTGTTCGAGGTGAAAATGCAGATTTTTTGTGATGATGGCCAGTTCTGCCATATCTGTTTCCCGACAAGCCGGATGGGACGATATAAAGTAGGGGATGAGTTGCTGCCGCAGTCCGGATTTCTCATTGATTTTATCGAAATTCGCGTTGAATCGTTTGAACAATTCAAAAGAAGGCTTGCGCATACAGTCAAGTACTGCATCAGATGTGTGTTCAGGAGCAACTTTCAGGCGACCCGACACGTGATCAGTGATTAATTCTTCAATGTATTTACGGTTGGCAGCATTAACCTTTTCGTCTTTGTGGTGGGCAAAAGCCAGATCGTATCTGACACCGCTTCCAATGAACGATTTTTTGATGCCGGGCATGGCGTCGACAGCGTGGTAGATGTCGAGAAGCGGTCGGTGGTCATTGTTGAGGTTGGGGCATGGCTTTGGGTGAAGGCACGACGGACGGAGACATTTTCTGCAGGCATCCAAATTGTGTCCGTGCATTTTGTACATATTTGCCGACGGTCCTCCGAGGTCGGAGATATAGCCTTTAAAGTCATCCATAGCCTTTACTTTCTCTACTTCTGCGAGGATGGACTGCTTGCTGCGGGATGCAATGAACTTACCTTGATGGGCTGAAATTGTGCAGAAGGCACAGCCTCCAAAGCAGCCGCGGTGCATATTGACGGAATGGCGAATCATTTCGTAGGCAGGAATGCGTTTCCCGTTGTACTTTGGATGAGGCAATCGGGTGTAGGGCAAGTTGAATGACGCATCGATTTCCGCTTCTGACATCGGCGGATACATCGGATTGACTTTTACCGCCATTTTCCCGGTTTGTTGCCATATCGTCTTTCCGTTCCACTTGTTTGATTCAATCTCAATATGCTTGAAGTTTTCCGCTTGTTTCCGTTTATCAGCGAGGCACTTTTCAAAAGAATGAAGGACAAGGTCCGATTCTGAATTTAAGGGGATGTCGGTCGGTTTTTTCCTGACGACCGTCTGCATGATGTCGTCAACAGTATGAATATCGTCCCCGTCGGCCAGTCTTCGTGCCACCTCGAGAATAGTGCGTTCTCCCATCCCGTAGACAAGCATATCTGCTTCGCATTCTGCCAAGATCGACTTGTGGAGGCTGTCTGACCAATAGTCGTAGTGAGAGAGCCTGCGCAAAGAAGCTTCGATTCCTCCTGCTATGACGGGGACATCAGGGAAAAGACTTTTCAGGATGCGAGAATAGACAATTGTCGGATAGTCAGGGCGTGCGCCGAATCGTCCGTTGGGCGTATAGGCATCGTCGCTGCGCCGGCGTCGTGCTGCGGTGTAATGGTTTACCATAGAGTCCATAGCACCCGCAGATATGCCAAAAAACAGTCTTGGCTTTCCAAGCTTCTTAAAGTCGCGCAAGTCATCTTGCCAGTTGGGTTGGGGAATTATTGCGACCTTGTAGCCGTTTGCTTCCAGCACTCGTCCTATGACAGCTGTGCCCATTGACGGATGGTCGATATAGGCATCTCCGGAGAAGAGGATAATGTCCGGTTGCTCCCATCCGAGGCGATCTATTTCTTTCTTAGTCGTCGGAAGCCAATGAAGTCCTTTTTTTTCAGTCTGAGAATCGGTCATTTGTTGATTTCGTTAAGTTTATCTTCCATTCTCAGCATTTCGTCTCGTAGTTGGGCTGCTGTCAGGAAGTCCATGTTTTTTGCCGCTTCCACCATGTCGGCTTTCGTTTTTTCGATAGCTTCTTTCAGCTCATCGGCCGAAAGGTATGCCATGACAGGATCGGCTGCGATGTTCTGAGAGCTGTCGAAATCCGGATAGCTGAAATTTTTTTGCTTTCCTGCGCTCTTGGCGGGTCTTGCCGTTTTGTCTGCTGCCGGAACGCGCGGTTTGCTGTCGATACCGGCGAGCGACATCCTTTCTTTGACAATTGCTTTCGGAATTATGCCGTGCTCATCATTGTATTTTAATTGAATAGACCTTCTTCGTTCAGTCTCTTCGATAGTTAGACGCATCGAGTCGGTGATTTTGTCAGCATACATAATGACAGTTCCGTCCAGATTTCTGGCAGCTCGCCCGACAGTTTGGGTGAGAGAGCGGTGGGATCGCAGGAAGCCTTCTTTGTCGGCATCAATGATGGCAACGAGTGACACTTCCGGCAAGTCGAGACCTTCACGCAGCAAGTTGACGCCGATGAGGTCGTCGATTTCACCGGCCCTGAGGCTGTCGAGA
>USOC01000219.1 GCA_900556245.1 uncultured Prevotellaceae bacterium | reverse complement strand
CGCACTGCCGGCTGTGAAGATATCGGTGCTACCACTATAAAAAAAAAAAAGTCCCATTTGTTGATTCTTTCATAACAGAAATGCCCGTCATCCTGAATTTTATCAGAGGTCTCATGGTTGTACACGGTCATAAACGGAGTCCCCGTATATCCCCACAGGCCTTTGAATCCTTTGCCGTTACCCACTACCACACCGTCAACGTCGCGGACTGCGCCGAAATCATAACGGCTGAATCCGACATGCTCGCCGTCGGTGCGCTGTACGGGTATAGCGTTAAATTGACGGATTGGCAAAGAGTCTGTCGCCGACATTCCATCTGTTGTCAGCACAATGCGTGCCTTACGCCAATCGTTCATAATAGAATCCTTGTGAAGATAGATTCCATTTCCCCACGTCCAATATTTCTGCACCACATAGTCGTTCATTCGGATTTTCACCTTGATTTCTTCCGACGGCTTGTTGTTGACGGTGTCTGATACAATTTTCTGAGTGTATGAAACGGTACCATCTGTATTGACTACTTCAAAATAGAGCCAATCGCAAGCGATGGTCTTTCCCTCCTTGCTCACTCCTACGATGTCCAACGACCAGTCCTTTTTCGAAAAAGACGGAATAATGAAAATTGAATCAGTCGTATTGATGCAGTCGTAAATATATCTCAAATAATTTTTATCATACTTAATGGTGGCATTCAGTGGCACTGTCGGGAATTCTGTCGGATACCCGACCTCTCTCCAAGATTCCACAGTCAGCTTCAAGCGGTCGCCGGCAAGCGTCGCCGGCAAATCGTTGTTGATGTCTCTCGTTCCGACATGATACACATGGTTCGGACGGAAATCAATGTCTGTCTTAGTCTCAAGCACGACGGGGAAGGCCTTTATCAGCTCGCCGCCCGCACCTTTGGCTTTGACATAGAGTTGGTTGATTTGCTGGGGCAGCATATAAGCGCCCATAATCACGGAATGCGGGGAAATTCCCGGTGTAGCGTCCGTGTATTCCTTTTTGATCATATACAGCCCGGTCTCTGTGTTCGGATCGGCAATCGCTGTCATGTCAAGTGTTGCTAAAATTTTTGAGTTTTCATCAGTTTGCAGCGTGTTTCCATAGTCGTTCCAGTCCGCACTTTCTGGCGAACGGTTATCCCTGACAAGGGAGATTTGGCTATTGGGCAGATTTCCCAATTCCAGACTGAGCGTTTCCACAGTTTTCCCGTCAATCAGCACGGGGATGTCTTTCAGGTAGGCATAGACGCCCGCTACGCGACGACGCATATCCACATTCACCGGATTCGTCGCATTGTAATTGTAGTTAAAAGTTTCCCATCCCGCGAAAAGTTCGGAATTAGTCATTTTCCTTCCCGCCTGTAGTTGTGCGATTGCTTCTGACAAAGTCTTGCCTTCGCCACAGAATGCCGGGGTCGTTGCTGCGTCGAGCGTCAGTCCGTAGACTAAGCCGGACTGGTCGTCAAGACCTATACAGAGAAGCGTGTAGGCTCCGTTCGACAATGCAATCGGAGATTTTAGCGTAAACTCTTTGGTCTGAGTCTGGCCGTTGTTCCCCATTTCCACCATCGGATTCCAAGGCGTTCCGTCGGGATTGGTCAAGATTTGGTGACATACATAAGTGGCCGCATTTCCGGATCCTCTGTAAAGCACGGCATAGACCTCGCGAACGTGATGCAGATCGTCAGATCCGGTCAGCGTCGTTCGGGTCAATTTGCTTTCCGTACTGATTGTCAACACGATGCTTCCTGCCGGATGATTCCCGGACAATACGTTTTCCATCTCGTCCCGACAACCGTTCAACAGAACTACCAATAAAGATAGGCACACTGTCAGTATAAGTTTCCTGTTCATCGAATCTTTCTTTAGAACTCTCTTCCGTTTTCTTTTGTGGTGTGAGGTGTCGGCTTTTCTTCCAAAAGCCATGGCGACGCATCTTAAAAGCGTCTGTATATTCAGAGTGACACCATTCTCTGAGGTTGAAAAAAGGAATCATCCGGAAGACGACCGAAACATGACCCTCCGAGCCATCTTCCGGATGATTGTCTGTGTTTAATCGTGTTTGAATCTATTCAAACGACTTGAGATTTAGTCGATTTCCATATTGTGGATGACTTCCCAGTTGTCGTTCACGTAGATTACCAAATCCTGACCCTTCGACAAGTCTTGGGGTTTCTCTTCGTCGCCACCGCCTTGTCCGGGATCCGGCTTTTCCGGGTCCGGATCTGTAGGACCTACATCCGGCTTGTCTGGAGTCGTGTTGTTTGCCTTCATACCTACGCTGTACATGTGGTTGCGGAAAATGTTGAACACTTTCTTGTCGGTGTCGAACGCTTCACCTGCTCCTGCTACAGCACCTCCCTGTAGATGAGTTTTGTCCACGTTAATGTTCCAATATTTCAAGATAGCACCATCTTTGTCAATCACTTGCAATTGAAGCGTGTTCTGGCCGTCTACCTTAGCAAACGGAACTACAAATTGTGCGCCGAAAACTGTACCTCTGTAGACAGATTGTGTATACTTCTTGTCTCCCACCATAAGGTTCTTGTTCGGGTTTGTCCAGACAGCGGCATAGTCGTCGATAGTAGCTGTAGCCGCATCTTTGCCCTGGTCTTTCAAATATTGTTTAACGTCGTCAGAGCCGAGGAAGCCGGCTTTGTTATAGTCGTAACCCTTATAGTCTGCTCCCAACTCTGCAGGATCTTTCTTGAACCATTGTGAAAGGTCGATTTCGTATACGAGGAAAGCATCCTTACCGTTAGCAAATACGGCATCTTTTGCAGCGGCATCAGCACCGTTCACGATATACTGTACGTTGCCCGCCGCGCTGTTTGTAAACGCAGAGTTGAAGTTCTCGAATTTCACGGTTGCGTTTCTTGCTGATGCAACGAGACGAACCTTAACTGCGTTTTTGCCGTCGACTGCCACAGGAACATTGTCGAAATATCCTGTTGCTCCCGCCACTTGACGATGAAGCGTGATAGCTTGCTTCTTGCCGTCTGCCTGTTTCTTGAAAGAGCCGTCAGCCTCAACGGTTACTTCCAGTTCGCCGGCAAACACCTCTTCGGCGAATTTCGGATCTGTCATATTTGCCTTGAAAGACTTAGCGTCCCATACATCTCCTGATTCAGTGAAGATGTTGCCGTTGTCGTCGGTCATCGCTGCCGGAGTAAATGTGTACTTCGAAGCGTTTGAATAACCT
>USOC01000218.1 GCA_900556245.1 uncultured Prevotellaceae bacterium | reverse complement strand
GCTGGTGTGGAGATTGTTCGCGACTGGCAACTGACTGCAAGCTACACGTGGGATGTCACAGGAACAATGAAAGCGACGAAACTCGACAACTTTAATGCCCACAACCGCACATGGAAAGTTTCGCTCGTCTACCTTTTCTAAGATTTTTCTAATATTCCAAAACCTTCGAGTGGACTGCGGCAAAAACGCATTCCACTTTTTGTTTTCATCACGACAGACACAATGAAATTTGCAGAAGTCATTCTACCGCTCCCCCTCTACCGGACTTTCACCTATCAAATCCCGGAAGCCTTTGCCGACAAAATCGCTATGGGATTTCGGGTATTAGTTCCTTTCGGACGAAAAAAAATCTACACAGGCATCATAGAGTCGCTTCACAACCAGGAACCGCAAGGATATGAAGTAAAAGAAATCATCGCGGTCCTCGACACCCACCCAATCCTCCGCCACCCTCAACTTAAATTCTGGCAATGGATATCCGACTGGCGATGTTTTCAAAGCGGCCGTACCGGCGGGAATGAAAGTGGAAAGCGAAACGTTTGTTTCCGCCAACCCGGACTTTATTGACACTGACAGTTCCATGAAAGAGCGCGAAATCGTTATATATGATATGCTGCTCACAAAAGACAAACTAACACCGGCACAAATTGAAAAAGCCACCGGCTTCAAGAACGTCGAAACGACGATCTCCACAATGCTCGAAAAGGAAGCGGTCTACATCACAGAAAAAATTGTGGACAACTACCGTCCTAAAACAGAAGTATACATAAGTCTCAACACAGAACTGCACGACAACGCGACCGTCAGCCAGTTTTTTGAAGCCGTAAAACATGCCAAGAAACAGGAAACGGCACTGTTGGCTTATCTCGAAATGTCCAAATGGATGAGCAAAGGAAAAACGGAAGAAGTCTCGAAAAACGCTCTTATCCAACGCGCGGACGTATCCATGCACATTCTTAACGCGATGGTGGCAAAAGGAATCTTCAAATTCTATAAAAAAGAAATCAACCGTTTCCATCTCAACAACAACCAAAAAGCTATCCTTAACCCGCTATCCCATGAACAGCAGGTCGCTTGTGATGAAATTATCCGGCAATTTCAAACAAAATCCACCGTACTGCTGCACGGTGTCACATCAAGCGGGAAAACGGAGATTTACACCCACTTAATCGACATAGTGCTGAGAAAAGGCAATCAAGCACTGTATTTAGTTCCGGAAATTGCTCTGACCACCCAACTCACACAGCGTCTTCACAGGATATTCGGAGACAAGCTGCTCATATACCACTCGAAATTCAGCGATAACGAACGCGTGGATATCTGGAAAAAACTGCTGAAAAGCAACGAACCCTGCGTAGTCATAGGTGTTCGGTCGTCCATATTCCTCCCGTTCTCAAAATTAGGAATCGTCATCATCGACGAGGAACACGAAACAAGCTACAAACAGCAAGACCCGGCCCCCCGCTACAACGCCCGCAGCGCAGCTATCATTTTAGCGTCTATGCATGGAGCCAAGACTCTCCTCGGCTCAGCCACCCCGGCCATTGAGACATACCATAACGCCATAACCGGCAAATATGGCCTGGTCGAACTTCTCAAACGCCATGAAGACATTGAACTCCCTGAAGTGAGAGTTATCGACACTATCCGCGCACGGAAACGCAAAGAGATGAACGGTGTATTTTCCAGCCAGTTGCTTACAGAATGCCGTCAAGCAGTCGGACGGGGCGAACAAGCAATCATATTCCAAAACCGGCGAGGCTTCGCCCCCATCGTCCGTTGTAAGGAATGCGCCTGGGTGCCCAAATGTGAAAATTGCGACGTCTCTCTGACCTACCATAAGCGAATCAATCAACTTTCATGCCACTATTGTGGTTATACGATGCACCTGCCCAACGTATGCCCCGCCTGTGGGCAACCGACTATAGAAGTGGTTGGCTATGGAACTGAGCGCATCGAAGACGACTTTGAAAAGCATTTCCCGAATCTGAAAATTGCCCGGATGGACCTCGACACTACACGCAGCAAATCAAGCTACGAGAAAATAATTGACAATTTTTCCAACCGGAAAACCCAAATTCTTATAGGTACTCAAATGGTAACGAAGGGGCTCGACTTCGAAGGCGTCAGCGTTGTGGGCATTGTCAATGCCGACAACATAATCAATTTCCCCGACTTTCGTTCCCACGAGAGAGCATTCAATATGATGGAGCAAGTGGCAGGCAGAGCAGGCCGGAAATACAAACAGGGAATTGTCTGCATCCAGACTTCCGAACCGTCACACCCTGTCATAAATTTCGTAGTCAATCACGACTACAAAGGTTTCTACAACTCCGAACTTGAGGAACGAAGGAAATATCATTATCCTCCATTCTCTCGAATCATCAACATCTATATCAAGCATCGTGATGACAACACCCTGACTGAGATTTCCGTCAGATTCAGCCAAATGCTTCGACAAGTGTTCGGCAAACGCGTATTAGGCCCCGAAACTCCAGCCGTAGCACGCATCCAGCAACTCTACATCCGCCAAATAGTTTTGAAAATCGAAACAACAGCTTCAATGAAGAAAGTCAAGGACATCCTAAGGATAATCTACGAGCAGTCTCTCTCCGACCCACGTATGAAAAACGCCGTAGTATACTACGACGTCGACCCTTCATAACCTACTGAGACTGTGACGGCGTGTTTTTTTTGCGAAAGGCCGAAATCTGTCCAATAACGCTCTGCCTGATTAGTTTCCTCAAACAACTTTCTGCCTGAATCATCTGAAGGTATCAGGCGGGCGTGATTCTTATGGTAGACAATACAGTGATTCTTAATCACATCCGGATTACCAATACGAGCTAGCCGCCATTCAACGTCTGTATCCTCTCCAATCATCGGCTGTAGATAACGCTCATCAAACCCGTTTATTTTTTCCAAATCCGACTTATAAAGAGAGAAATTACAGCCTATAACGCTATAATGTCGCAAATTACGGCGAAACATCCGATACATTCTACCTCTGAGATGAATACCCAGCTCCGCATATTTCACCTCCCGCCGGATGCTGGCAACCATTGCCTTGAAGGTCATGCGGTATTCAAAAAAACGTTTCCTGACATCAGCCTCTGTTATCGTTTCGCTTTCCTTTTTGGGGAGTTCCACACGACGCCCGGCCACAATGCGTCCTTGAGCTCGGTGCATCAGATGCTCCGCAATAAAAGCGTGGTG
>USOC01000217.1 GCA_900556245.1 uncultured Prevotellaceae bacterium | reverse complement strand
CGACACTTTGAAGTTCATGAAGTCGACGGTCACGATACCGTCTTTCTGAAATCCTTTTTCTGTAAGAATGGAGGAAATCTGTTCCTGAAGTTGCCAGCGGTTGAGGCCGCTTGCCTTGATTTTGCCAAGTTGCGGAAAGTCGATGAATCCTTCGTTGTCGACTACATAGCCGATTTGGTAGTTTTGCGATGAGGATCTGTCGGTTCCTGCCTGATTGGTGATGGCTTGGTTGTTGAAGATGGCGGCAATCTTCGGATCCGGACTGCTCACTATGATTGAAAGCATGTCTTTCGGCTCGATGACGATTGTCTGGACTGACGTGATGTCTTCCGGCTGGTCGAGTCTTGCATCCTGCAAGTATATGATTTTTTTTGAAGTGTTGCAGGCACTGAGAATGAGTGCAACTAACGGAACAAGAATGTATTTTACTGTTCGCATTTGGTTGAGAATGTTTAGTTTATACGTCAACTTGTCTGTAGACATCGGCTTTCGTGGCACAGTGAGCGAATCTTTCGGTTACTGTGCCGGCGGATGCCTTTTGCAAAGTTAGTCAAAGTTTTGTGCAGAAAAAAGCTGTTTTATAATTTTTAGCTACTTTCTCCACGGCTCCTTCATTTAAAAAGGCTGCGAAAATTCAAAATTTGTGGAAAACAGGCAAGATATTGCCAATTTGTTGTCTTGTACTAAAATAGGTTGACTTCGGAGTTGAAGCAAAAGTAAGAAGACAAAAGAAAAAGGCAATTTTTTCAGACGGTACAATCCGATTCGGGCAAAGGGCAAATGACAAATGACAAATGACAGTGTCTTCTACTTTCTCGTTGTCCAGTTATACAGCAGACAAAGCGGCTGTCTTGGGAGGAACAACCGCTTTGCATATTAAGGTTTGTGGGGATTTTTCTATTCAGTCTTGAAGGTAATGTCGTCGGTTCGGGGATGCACAAATTCGAATTCCAGCGTGCGTGCAAGGCCTTCGCCAAGAGAATAGGGGGGAGTGAATCCGCAGTTCTGCATCTTGGAGGCGTCGTACTCAGTTGTTGCGCAAAATTTTTTGACGCGCACGCTGCTGACGGCGAGTTTCTTTCGAGTGAGAAACGCCAGTGCGTCGAAACAGTATCCTCCCATCATTCCCAGCCAGTAGGGATAGTGAGTGGACGGGATGTGACGGTCGAGCACTTTTTCAACGTGCGCCACAAGGTCGTTCATCGTGAAGTCCGGTTTGTCGATGTAGTTATAGACGTTGTAGCCTTCTGTCTGATGCTCAATCATCCATTTCACGAAAGCCACGACGTTGCCGACATAGGCCATCGACTTTCGGTTGTTGCCTTTTCCGACCATCAGGAAGCGTCCGTCGGCAATCTGATGAAGCAGGTTGTAGACGTTCCCGCGGTTGCGCTCTCCGAATGTCACTGTCGGGCGGATGATGTTGACGTTCCGGTCAGGGTTCGCCTTATGCCATTTTTCGAGCACTTGCTCGGCCAGCCATTTCGACTTGCCGTAGTGGCTGAACGGGTCTTTCGGATGGCTTTCGTCGGGGTTTTGCTTGTTGATTCCATAGACGGCAACCGAGGAGAAGAACACGATGTGCCTGACGCCGTTACGCTCCATGGCACGGAGCGTCGTTTCCACGCCTCTGACGTTCGTATCGTAGTAGAGCGAGACGGGGTGCACGTCGTCGCGGTGTTGGGCGGCCAGCAGCACAACGATATCCGTCCCTTCCAGCTCGCGGTCCATGTCTTCCTGTGAGCGCACGTCGCCGATTGTCGTCACTTCCGGAAACCACGGACTTTGGCGGATGTCGACGTTTTTGCACGTCACGTCGCCCGCTTCCTTCAGGCAGTCAATCAGCCGGCTTCCGATAAATCCGCTTCCTCCGATGACAGTCAGATTCAACATCGCTACATTTTCCCTAATTTCACCATTGCAAGAAATTTCACCAGATGAATCTGGCGTTTGATTCTGCTCGGTTGTTTGATCAGGCGGTAGGCTAATTCGAAATCGTGGGCGACCCACCATTTTGGAGCGCGCTTTACATTGCCGGTATAGACGTCGAAGCTGCCTCCGAGACCTTGGTAAATGGCCGGATGCGCTTCGAAGATTTCTTCCATCAGCAATTCCTGTTTCGGCGACCCCATGGCCACAAACACAACGTCCGGCTTTTTCTCCCGGATGTCATTGATGAGCGCCTTTTTTTCTTCCGGGGTCTTGATATATCCGTTTCGGAAGCCTGCGATGCTGATGCCCGGATATTCTTTCTTCAGTTTTTCAACAGTAGCCTCAATCACTTCCTGCTTGCTGCCGACAAGGTAGAACTTCTTGTCCCGGCGGAACAATGCCTCGATGATTTTCAGCCAAAGTTCGCAGCCCGGCAGCTTGACAACGTCCTTATATCCGCGCTTTCTCAAAGCCATCACCGCTCCGATACCGTCGCAGTAGCCGATGTTGCGGTTGATGATGCCGCGGGTCTGTTCTGTGGCATGAAGAATCTTTTCGGCGTTGATTGCCACTAAAATGCCTTTGCGTTCGAGCACGTGGGAAAGCAGCGCGTCGAACGACGTGAACGGATTGACTTTTACTCCGTTGACTATTACTCGATTGTCTTGCATAAAGATAAGATGTAATGGCTCAGTGCATTAAACATAAAGGCGTTGCTCCATCTCATATATGAAATCTTGGAGCTGACACCTTCTTTCATCTGATAGTAGAAATAACCCTTTTTGTCCTGCATGTTCCGGATGGTCCAATTGACCACTTTGTCGGCAACATCTCGGTAGTCGGAAGTCCTGTGCATTCTGGCGAGTGTCACGAGCAGCTGTCCGGGGCAGTGGATGTCGATGGGATAGGTGCGGTTGTCGTAGTATTTCGGTGTTCCGTCTGCTTCGAAGAAGTTCCGGATGTAATATTCAAAGCCTTTTTCGAGGTATTGTTCATATTTTTTGTCGCCGGTGTGTTCCTGATAGGTTGTCTTCGCGTCTAGGTTGTAGCCTGGGTGGAAACTGTCTACCCAACTCTGTACAGGCAGCATTCCATACACCCAAGCGCCACTTTCTTTTTGCCCTGCGCAACAAGCTTTTATGCTTTGTTCGGCAAGTCGGCGGTATTCCTCATTTCCGGTATATCTATAGCAGAAACTCAGCAGTCTGGAACCGAGAAGCGATGCGTTGAACACAGTGTCGTTGCCTTGTAGTGGGCTGTAAGAGAATAGAAAACCGTCCTTGTA
>USOC01000216.1 GCA_900556245.1 uncultured Prevotellaceae bacterium | reverse complement strand
GTAGGCGGATTGACACAAGGAGTCATTTGGGAAGACAAGAAAAAGACACAGCAACAATGGATTCTGTCCAAACAGGGCGATGACCTGGCATTTAGCGTGGACGGTATGGAAATTCTTCGCGTAAGATATATGCCTCTCCAATACTCCGGATTCGGATTCTACACTTTTGGCAAACAGAAACTGATTGTTGAAAAGGTGACATTCCAACAGTAAGTTATAGGAAAGACTGTTCTGACTATTACAACTGAATGCTCTTGTGTCCGGCTTTCTATACCCGTTGGCGGAATTAAAATAGCGCATATTTAATTCCGCCAACAGGTTGTTTTGTTCACTCTGCATTCTACTACCTCTGTCTTGTATAAGACAGGATACGTCTTGGGGTAAATTTTTGGATAAATTCAAATTTCGCCCCTCGACTTTCGTTATCTTTGCATAAGACAGGATGCGGTTCGGCAAAAGAATTAAAAACTGCGTTTTATTCATTTTGCTCTTACCTTTCACTATCTTTGTATAAGATAGGATGCGTCTCGGCAGTACCTTCGCTCAAAAGCTGGCTTTTGACTCGGTGCTGCGCTCGACTTTTCGTATCTTTGCAAAAAAATTTCAATGAAAAGCAGAATTATCCGATTTTTGTCGACATACGTGCTGATTGTGGTGATTTTCGTCCTGCAGCGGCCGATATTCCTGACATACTACCATAGCCTTTTTGAAGGCGTCACTTTTGGAGAAGTGCTGGCCGCGATGTGGCATGGCCTGCGACTTGACCTTTCGCTTGCCGGCTACCTCTCCGCCATTCCGGGCTTGCTCTTGGTTGCCTCAGCATGGACTTCCGCGAAAGCGCTGCGTTGGATAGGGAGAGGATATATGGCCCTTGTCGCAATGATTATCGCATCGGCATTTATGGTCGACCTTTGCCTCTACGAGTTTTGGGGATTCCGACTGGACGCGACTCCCGTGTTCTACTTCTTCACGTCGCCGTCCGACGCTTTGGCAAGCGTCAGCCCATGGTTTGCCGCGGGTGGCATTGCCGCCATGCTTGTCTATGCGGCAATCGTCTGGTGGATACTCGACAAGGTGTTTTCACGCCCGCTGCCAGCTGTTGCCATGCGCCGACGTCCCATAACATCTGTCGTGGCGCTGCTGCTGACCGGAGCACTGTTCCTCCCGATTCGCGGAAGCGTCACTCCGGCAACGCTCAACCTTAGCGTGGCCTACTTCAGCCAGAACCAGCGGCTCAACCACGCGGCGATAAATCCGCTCTTCAGTTTTATGTACTCCGCACTCCATCAAGACAACTTCGACAGACAGTTCCGCTATATGGATGCAAAGGAAGCAGACCGGCTGTTTGCATCGTTGACCGACCGTCCGGTTGAAAATAGCGACAGCGTGCCACGACTGTTCGCCACAGAGCGCCCGAACGTAATCATCGTGATTCTGGAAAGTTTCTCCAACCACCTGATGCCTTCGCTTGGTGGCGAAAACATTGCGTCCAATCTCGACCGGTTCGCTAAAGAAGGTGTGGTATTCACAAATTTCTTTGCCAACAGCTTCCGCACTGACCGAGGACTGGCTTCAATCATCAGCGGCTACCCGGCCCAGCCCAACACGAGCATCATGAAATTTTCAGAAAAAGTGGAAAACCTGCCTTCCCTCTCGCGAACGATGAGCCGTCACGGATACGACTTGGCATACTACTACGGCGGAGACGCCAACTTCACGAATATGCGTTCCTATCTCGTATCGGCAGGCTTTGGGCGCATCATCTCCGACAAAGACTTCCCGCTCTCTGAACGAACCGGCAAATGGGGAGCCCACGACCATCTGGTATTCAACCGCCTGTTGGCCGACCTGAGGAAAGAAACGGCGGAAAAACCGATGCTCCGAATCATTCAGACATCAAGCAGCCACGAGCCTCACGAAGTGCCGTTCAAAAAATTGGACGACAAGGTGAAAAATGCCTTTGCCTACACCGACAATTGCCTTGCAGAATTCGTGGCGGAACTGAAGGCAATGCCAATGTGGCAGAATACGGTGATTGTCTTCGTACCTGACCACCAAGGCGGATTTCCCGCACATGTGGAAGACCCTGTCAGCCGCCATCGCATTCCGCTGATTTTCTATGGCGGAGCTGTCTCCAAACGACAAGCTATCGACACGTTCGGCTCGCAAAACGACCTTGCCGCCACACTGCTCTACCAACTTGGTATGCCTCACGAAGAATTCGTCTTCAGCAAGAATATGCTCAATCCGGCATCTCCCCACTTCGCCTACTTTACAGAGCCGTCTCTTTTCGGAATGGTTTCGAAGGACAACAGCCTCGTATTCAACTGCGACGCAAACACTGTCGTTGTCGATGAAGGCAATAATCCAGGACAGAACCTCAACCCCGGAAAAGCATTTCTGCAAAAACTCTACGACGACCTCTCCAAACGATAATAAAACCCGAACAATATGATTGAATGGCTTGATTCTCTCGACACTTGGCTGTTTTTGTCGCTCAATAGTCTCCACTCCCCATTCTGGGATGGATTCATGAGCCTGTTTTCCGGCAAATGGATCTGGATTCCTCTATATGCCACAATCCTGCTCGTAATGGCGAAAAACCTGCGTTGGCAGCAGACGCTCATTGCCGTCGTGGCTGTTGCCCTGACCATCGCACTCTCCGACCGATTTTGCGCTTCAGTCATCCGCCCGATTGTCGAACGGCCGCGGCCCGCCAACTTGGCGAACCCCATCGCACAATTCACCCATATCGTCGACGGCTACCGTGGCGGACTCTACGGTTTTCCGTCGTGTCATGCCGCCAATTCTTTTGCCCTTGCGCTATTCGTCGCTTTGTTTTTTCGCAACCGTCTGATGACAGCGACGTTTTTCACATGGGCTTTCGTCAACTCCTACTCCCGCATTTACTTAGGCGTGCATTATCCCGGAGACCTCTTTGTCGGAGCTGCCGTAGGCATGTCTGCCGCATGCCTGATGGCGCGTCTTGCCCGCCGCTATTCCGGACGCTTTGCCTGCAATCATCCGATTCCCGCCCCCTCCGACCTCAAGATGACAACATCTCCGCTCTATGCTTTTGCAGGCACTATCATGGCTATTATTCTATTGGCCGCGCTCAGCCATGCATAATGTTACAGAATTGTAATCTTTCTGCAACACCGCTGTCACATTGTCTGCCGACCTTTGCATCGGATAAGTTAGAAAAAGGATTACAAGCGGACAGATTCGGTTATTG
>USOC01000215.1 GCA_900556245.1 uncultured Prevotellaceae bacterium | reverse complement strand
CGATTTTTTGAAACTGATGCGCGAAAAGCGCGCTGTTGTCCAACTCGACAACAAACTGGCGTCACGCTCTGTCAACGAAGGGTTTTCAGGCGGTGAGAAAAAACGAAACGAAATTTTCCAGATGGCTCTTCTCGAACCGCGCTTGAGCATCCTCGACGAAACAGACAGCGGTCTCGACATCGACGCCCTTAGAATCGTGGCGGAAGGCGTCAACACGTTGAAAAACGAAAACAACGCCACTATTGTCATTACACACTACCAGCGTTTGCTCGACTATATAAAGCCGGACATCGTCCACGTGCTCTACAAAGGACGCATTGTGAAAACTGCCGGACCGGAACTGGCTCTCGAACTGGAAGAAAGAGGCTACGACTGGATCAAGGAAGAAGTAGACAACGCCAACAAATAAAGGAGAACAATTATGTCGGCAATAGACCAATACATCGATTTATATCAAGCCAACAAGGATTCCTTGGCAAAACACTCGGCGGGAGCGCTCAACGCTCGACGGAACGATGCGCTCAACGCCCTTGCCGGACGCTCGATGCCTCAAAAAGGCGATGAGGACTACGAAGTGACCGATCTCGAAGCCCTGTTTGCCCCCGACTACGGAGTAAACATCAATCGAATCGATCTTGGAGTAAACCCGGCAGAGGCGTTCCGCTGTGATGTCCCGAACATGAGCACGTGCTTGTTTTTCTCATCGCTGGCCACAGCGGCTGAAAAATATCCGGAACTCGTTGACCGGCATTACAGCCGCATCGCCGGTTTGTCGTGTCCGCAAACGGCTCTCAACACCCTACTGGCGCAGGACGGCATTTTTGTCTACGTCCCGAAAGGGGTTGTTGTCGAAAAGCCTATCCAGATTGTTAACATTCTCAATAGCGGAACGCCATTGATGGTCAACCGAAGAATGCTCTTTGTGCTCGAAGACGACGCTCAGGCACGCGTCCTCGTTTGCGACCACACGCAAAACAGAAACACCGAATATCTCAACTCTCAGGTTATCGAAATATTTGCCGGAAAACGGGCCGTATTCGACTACTACGACATCGAAGATTCCTCTGACTCCACACGAAGAGTCTCCTCGCTCTATATCCGTCAGGAAGAACAAGCCAACCTGATGGTCGATGGAATCACGCTGATGAACGGAACGACACGCAACAACTACGTAGTCAATCTCGCCGGACATCGCACTGAGCTTCACCTGTTGGGCATGGCGATGGCCAACGAAAACCGGCACATCGACAACCACACCGTTGTCACCCACTCGGCCGGCGGAGGGCACACCGACGAACTCTTCAAATACGTACTCGACGGAAAAGCTGTCGGCGCATTCTCAGGACTCATCAAAGTATGCCCGGGTGCCGCCAAGACAGAAGCATTCCAAAGCAACAAGAACATTTGCGCATCTCCCGATGCACGCATGCACTCCAAGCCCCAACTCATTATCGACTGCGACGACGTCAAATGCAACCATGGCTCATCGATAGGACAAATCGACCAAAATGCGCTGTTCTACATGCAAGCACGTGGAATCCCCGAACACGAAGCCAAGCTGATGCTGATGCAGGCCTTCATGAACGACGTGATTGCCGGAGTCAGAATGGAATCGCTGAAAGATCGCCTGCGACATCTTGTGGAGACGCACATCCTACACGGAGGAGCATCTTGTCGCGACTGCGTGGCCGGCAGTTGCCAAAAATCAGATAATACAATAAAAAATGCTTGATATCACAAAAATACGTACAGAATACCCCATCCTCAATCGACGGATAGAGGACCGTCCGCTCATCTATCTCGACACTGCCGCAACATCACAAACGCCGCTTTGCGTCGTACGCAAAATCGAACAGATGTACACGGAAATGAAAGCCAATGTCCACCGCGGTGTCCACCAGCTTTCGCAAGAAGCTACCGAACAGCAAGAACAGGCAAGGGAAAAAGTACGCCGTTTCATCAACGCCAAATCGACTGAAGAAATCATATTCACCCGCGGGACAACCGAAGCAATCAACCTCGTCGCCTCGTCGTTCGGAGAAAAGCTATGCAACGGCGACGAAATCATCCTCACCGTCATGGAGCACCACTCCAACATTGTCCCTTGGCAACTCCTGCAACAACGCAAACGCATCCGCCTGCGCGTCGTGCCTATCGACGAACAGGGACAGCTGAAGCAAGACATCTATCGCGACTTGTTTTCCGAAAACACGAGAATGGTGGCAATATGCCAGGCATCCAACGTATTAGGCACAATCAACCCTGTAAAAGAAATGATTGCCGAAGCTCATCGCCACGGCGTGCCGGTACTTATCGACGGTGCACAGTCAGCCCCTCATATGAAAGTCGACGTGCAAGACCTCGACGCCGATTTCTTCGCTTTCTCGGCACACAAGATGTATGGACCGACCGGCGTCGGCGTTCTCTATGGAAAGAAAGAACTACTGGAGTCAATGACACCCTATCAGGGGGGTGGAGAAATGATCGGACACGTATCTTTCGAAAAGACTACGTTTGCCGACCTGCCTTTTAAATTTGAAGCCGGAACTCCCGACTTCACGGCCATAGCCGCTTTCTCTGATGCGCTCGACTATATCGAAACCATCGGAATCGAAGAAATAGCCCAATGGGAACGCCATCTGACAAAACGCGCAACCGATGCACTGCTCCGGATTCCCGGCATGAGAATCTTCGGAACTGCACCTGAAAAAAGTGCCGTCATTTCTTTTCTGGTCGGAAACATCCACCACTACGACATGGGGATGCTCCTCGACAAATTGGGAGTAGCCGTCAGAACCGGACACCACTGCGCACAGCCGCTGATGTCCTTTCTCGGGATTGAAGGGACTGTCAGAGCATCTTTCGGCATCTACAACACGGAGGAAGAAGTCGACCGTTTCGTCGAAGAAGTCGACCGCGTAGCCGCTATGCTACGATAGGTCCAATCTCAAATACAAAAAAACAGGCTTGTGGTGTCTCTCTCACATGCCTGTTTTTCTTTTTGCTTATGTAAAAAGCGTCTATGAGCCGAAGATATGTCGGTAGATACGACGCGTTGCTCCCAAATGATCATGAATATAGCAACCGGCTATCTCACCGTGCACCTTCAGAAAATTACCGTCCTCCAGCAACCGGGTCATTGCAACCGTAAATTGCTCTTCCCCATTGATGGTAAAAGCGCCGCCAAGGGCAAACAAACCACGCGCCTCCTTAAATTTCTGAAACTTCGGGCCAAAAACGACCGGTAT
>USOC01000214.1 GCA_900556245.1 uncultured Prevotellaceae bacterium | reverse complement strand
GCTTCTTGCATAAGTTGTGCGGTCGTGATTATCACCATGTCCGGGGAAGTCATCGCATGTAGATTCTGGTTGCCAACTTCTCCGGCATACGATGGTTGCAATTGTTGTCTGTCGCTGTCGAAGTAGACTATTTCAGCCCAACCGTTTTGTTCAGGAGTCACGATAAATTTGGAATCGTCTGACAGAATGTAATCGACAGTGGTGAAATTGCTGTGGTCTGGGGCATAGGAGTTATCGACAAGCCAGGCATGAGTTGTCGGAGTCTGTTTGGTAAGACGGATTCCTGTTGGCCCGTTTGTCTTGTAATAGCGTCGTGTTTGTGAAGAATCGTTGGGAAGTGCGTTATAGGCCGGAAAACCGACTGTCAAATAGTCAATTCTGCCAATGTTTATCCCTTTTGGCGTAACCTTGAGTTTTACAGAAATATTCCCGTTGGAAGTCGTGATGTCGGAAGTCGGTAAATCCGCTCTCAGGTTAAGGTTGCTGAATACTTGGGAGGCATCACGGCTGTTGTTGCGCAATGTATTGTTGCCAATCATTGATGCTTTGGAGTCATTGACGGTAATGTCGGCTGTGCAGTCGAATGTGGTTTTAATGCCCGTTGTGGTGTAAATTTGAATCTTTCCGTCTGCCAACATCGGAACGGGTACGTCAAAGGTTATTTCTCCTGTTTGGGAGTAGTCTTCGCCAAGAAACTGTTTGCCGGAGCGAGCAAGATTGACAATATCGCGTTCATGAGTCCAAAATTCATAGCCTGTTTCCATCCAATACTCCATGGACTTGATGGCGTCCGCAGAAGTCGGACATCGTTCTATTTCAAGGGGGGATATGTCGGTGCGGTCTGTCAGAAAGTAGTAGCTGTCAGAATCGTAAGGGTTGACTGTTAGGGTCGTGTATATATCGAAAGAGGCAAAGGATGCAATGTTTATACTTTCTTTTGTGGTGCCCTTGCCGTAGAAAAAGAGTTTGCCGTTTTCGCGCATTGCCGGCACCTGTGTCAGGTCATCGGTGAAGGGGCGAACAAAATTGTCGGTAACGGCCTCCCCTCCTTGACCAAACACTTTTACTTGTTTTGGATTGTGGAAACCGTAGCTTTTAAGTTGTTCATCTGTCAGTTCATAGATGCCGGTTCGGCTGATTCTGACTTTTACCCATCTCCCTTCTGCAAGTATGGAATTGTCTTTGAAAGGAACGCTTGCAATGCTATTCCCGGAAGCAAGCAATGCTCCAAGGGACAGTAATATGATTTTTTTCATGATTATTTTATTTAATCTTCAGATTTACAGATTCCTGTTCTCCCAGTGAGGCTGTGATTTTGTCGTTGATGTTCAAAGTGTGCCAATCTCCGCTGTCAATAAGCAGATAGTCGCCGATTTTCAGTGTGAAATAGCGGCTGACATACGCAATCTGCTTGTCGAATTCATATGAAGTCGGAGTTACAAGAGATTCAGTTGTTATGCCGTTGATGTTAAGTCTAATTTCCGATTTGCCAAGTTGGCATTCTTCGATTGGTCTGAAGTTTCCCACTATGACAGATCCGTCAAATGCTGTCGCTAACGCCCAGGGTGCTCCGGATGCCTGCAGGTCGGAGATTGTCGGCAATGCTTCGGAAGAAATGCATAGTCCTGCCATATCGTAATATCGTGGCGCAAATTTAGTGGCAATGTTCTTGCCGAGTCGGCAAATATGGATGGCGGTAGTGATTTTGAACCGGAAAGTTTCAGCGAAGTCAGGCAAGAAGAAAGGTTTGCCGCTTTTTTGTATTGCCGAATCCGGTATCAAGTCGACCGCAGGGCGGTCCATCTTTTCGACGGTTTTGATTCTGATGATTTTCACTTATTCCCGTTGATTCTGTTGTACATAACTGCAAGGTGGGCATAGATGGATGTGTTCTGGATTACAACATTGTCGGCCACCTTGATTCGGAAGGGTGTGAAGTTCCAAATTGCGCGAAGACCGCTTTGTGCGAGCAATTGTGCCGATTCTTGGGCGTATTCGACCGGAACGGTCAAAATTCCGATCTCGGCTTTGAGCGATTTGGATTTCTCTTTCAGATCGGAGATGTGGAAGATGGGAATGCCATTTATTTCTGTCCCTACAATTTTGTCATCTACGTCAAATCCTGCAACGATATGCAGTCCGTATTGCATCAGTCCCGAGTCTTGTATCAGAGCCGATCCGAGACTTCCGACTCCTATGATGAAGGCGGTGTGGTCTTCATGGAAGCCAAGAAAGTTTGACAACTCTACTGCCAAATGCTCTACTTGGTAGCCGATTCGAGTCTTTCCTTTGATGTTGAGAAAAGAAAGGTCTTTTGCAATCTGGGAAGCATCTACGTTGATTTTCCGGGAGATTTGTGTTGATGATACATATTCTACGTTCTGGGAACGGAGCATGTTGATATATGCCAGATACCAAGGCAGCCTGCGCAGCGTCGGTTCCGGTAATAATATTTTCTGCTCCTTTGCATCCATCGTATGACTTGCTTGATTTATTTTCGTGCAAAATTAGTCAAATTTCTGCAGAAAAGCAAATTGTTACCGCTATTCTGACGCAACTGCTATGCGTTGTGTGATTGACGATTCTGCACTTCCGTCGGAGCTGACAGTCGCCCGGTAGAGATAGATTCCGCGTTGTACCCTGCGGCCGGAGCCGTCTGTCAGATTCCAGGTGACAGGCATCGACGTGTAAAGGTCGGCTCTTCCGGTTTCTGTGGTTGTCCATATTGTATGTCCGAGCATGTCGTAGACGGTGATGTTGATTGTCAGCAATGCATCCGGACGGTTGTGACGGATGAAGAAGTCTGCCTTTGTCTTTGCAGGATTGGCATTTGAGTAGATTTCGAAGAGTTGCGGTTCAAGTCCGTGTATGACATTGAATGAAATCTCTTTTTCCGACATATTGCCGAATACGTCCCAAACGCGTAATTTCAGTGAGTGTGCTCCATCTATAAGATTGCTCATCTGATAATTGATGCTTGCCGTTTTGTCGCTTCCTTGCGAATAGAAGGATTCGAGTCCGGTTATGGTTGTCTTTCCGTCGAGTGTCAAGGTGATTCCGTGACCTATATCCAAGGTTGACAGGTTGATGCCTGAACGGTCGGAGAATTTGGCAATGACATAAGGAGTTTCATTGACGTTGTCTCCGTTGGCAAACGATTCTGTGTTGAGTGCAAACAGATTGATTTCCGGTCCTTCGTTATCGTCGGTTTCAGACTCATCGAATCCGTAGACATAAAAGTTTTCGCTTTTGCCCAATGCGTCGCCATCGGTGTCTGATTGAGCA